>NZ_QZFV01000079.1:0-75106 GCF_003600245.1 Amycolatopsis panacis | reverse complement strand
GTCCAGGGTCCCGGCAAAGTTGGTCGCGGACCCGTGATCATCAGAGAGAGCCGTGGCTGCCCGACCGGTTTCGGGTCCGTGAGGGTGCCCCTGACGGACTCAGAGTCCGTGAAGGGTCCCTTCACAGCCCTCCGCAGCTGCACAGGGCCCTCCACACCGACTTTGCCGACGCCCTGGACTCGGGGTCCGTGAAGGGACCCTTCACAGCGCTCAGGATCGGCGGTTCATCAGCCGCCGCCAGATGTCGGCGGGCAGGGTGGAGCCGGTGAGCTTCTCGCCGTTCGCGTCGACGAGTTTCCTGTCCTCGTCGGAGCCGACCCAGACGGCGGTGGTCAGCCGAGAGGTGTAGCCGACGGCCCAGGCGTCCTGGTTGTCCGACGAGTCGGCGTACTGGAACTCGCCGGTACGCAGAGCCGGGCCGCGGCCGGCGGACAGGGTGGAGGTCACCTGGTCGGCGATCCGGCGACTGGTGCCCTCGTCCGGGGAGAACGCGGGCGCCGGATGGTCGTCGCGCTGCCACACCACTTCGCCGTTTTGGTTGAGAACCTTGTCCACCAGGTGCGGCGTCGCCCGCAGACCGCCTGCCGCGAATGTCGCGTACGCACCGGCAACGTCGAGCAGTCGCAGCGGATAGCGCCCGACTGCGATGCCCGAGCCGATCAGGTAGCCGTCCTTCTCGCGTAAAGTCGGGCTCCCGTCGACGGACTCCGGAATGCCGGCGTCGCGGGCCGCGGCGCTCACCGCGTCCGGTCCGAGCCGCTGCGCGAGAGCGATGTAGGGCGTGTTCGCCGAAGACGCCATCGCCGTACGCAACGTGCACTTCTGCGGGCACAGCTTCGGGTAGGTGAAGTCCTCCCCGAAGAAGTTGATCTTCTCTGGCTCCGCGGCACGCTCGTCCGGCGAGGCACCCGCGCGAAGCCCGGCAGCCAGTGTGAACGGGTAGAACGCCGAGCCGAGCGGACGCGGGGTGCTCGCGTAGTCGTGGACGCCGTTGTCGCCGCCGTCGTAGGCGCGCACCGCGCCATTCGACGGGTCCACGGACACCACGCCGCCGCGAAGTTCCTTCGGCTCGTTCTTCAGCCGGTTCTTCACCGCAGCGAGCGCAGCGGCCTGCGCACCCTGGTCAAGAGTCGTCTGCACGGTCAGATTCCCTTGCTGCAGGCGGGAAAGCGGAAAACCCTCCCGTTCCAGCTCCGCCAGCACCTGCTGTTTCACATGGTATTGGTCGTAACTCAGCCGCTCGCGGGTCTGGGCGGGAGGACGGATCTCCGCTCCCGGGTACTTCATCGCGGACGCCTCGACGCCCCGCACATACCCGCGTGCGACGAGCTTGTCCCGCACGTAGGTCCAGCGCTTGGTCGCGTGCGCCTCGCCGGACGCCGCCGGGTCGTGCACCGAGGGCGACTGGATCATCCCGGCCAGGAAGGTCGCCTCGCTCCAGGTCATGCTGTCGTCGAGCGGGCGGCCGAAGAACGCGTTCATCGCCGCCGCGGGCCCGAACGTGTTGCGGCCGAAGGAGATGATGTTGACATAGCTCTCGAAGATCTTTTCCTTGCTCTGCTGCTGGGTGATCTTCGTGGCCAGCACCAGCTCCGCCAGTTTCCGGGTGATCGTCGCGTCCTCGTCGCCGGTGGACTTCTTGATGTACTGCTGGGTGATCCCGGAGCCGCCGCCGAAGCCGGTGAACAGCGCACGGCCGATCCCGGTCGGGTCGAAGCCGGAATTCTCCCAGAACGTGGGGTCTTCGGTCGCAACGATCGCTTCACGCAGTTTCTTCGGCACCTTGGCGTAGGGCACGAAGCGCCGGTCGCCGTCGCCGGGCAGGATGCGCAGCAGCGGGCTACCGTCGGTGTACCGCAGGGTGACGGTCTTGTCCAGCGAGGACAGCACCTCCTGCGGGCTGCGGACGTCCATCAGCAGGTAGGCCAGCCAGAACGCGATCATCGGCAGGCCCACGAGCGCCCCTCCCACGCCGTAGCCGATCCGCCGGATCCGGCGCCACCGCCGCCGTCGGGAAGCCCGGTCGTCCTCGGCGGTCCGCGCACTCTCAGTCGAGATCTCCACGCGAGACATGACGAGCGAACCGGTGAAAAGGTTCATCTGATCCGGTGATCAATTCACGCGAGGAACGCTCTCAGTAACGAAGCGGTCCCTTCGACGTGTTCGGCCATCGCCTGCCGCGCGGCCTCCGGATCGCCGGCCAGTATCGCGTCGACGATCGCCTCGTGCTGCGCGTTCGAGTGCTCCAGGTTCGGTTCGAGCAGCGGGATGCGATCGAGCAGCTGGCTGACCCGGGTCCGCGCGTCGGCGACCGCCGTGGTCAGCGAACCGGACGCGGTGACCTCGGCGATCGCCAGATGCAGCCGGGCGTCCCGGCGCCGGTAGTCGCCGAGCCCGGCCGCCTCGGCCTCGGCGAGCGTGCCGGTGAGATGCTGCCGGTCGCCCGGGCTCAAGGTGCGCGCGGCGGCAGCCTCCGCAGCACCGGTCTCCAGCACGTACCGCAGGCACAGCGCGTCCTCGAACGCCGCGGCGTCGACGGCCGCGGTGGCCCGCGCGGCCGGCTCGGGCAGCACCTCGCTCACGAAGGTGCCCCCGTACCGCCCACGCCGCGACACCACATACCCCGCGTCGGCCAGCGCGCGGATCGCCTCGCGCAGCGTGACCCGGCTCACCCCGAGCCGCTCGGCCAGCTCCCGCTCGGACGGCAGCCGCTCGCCCGCGCCGACCACCCCGAGCCGGATGGCCTGCAGCAACCGCTCGACCGTCTCCTCGAAGGCGTTCCCGGCGCGCACGGGCCGGAACAGCGCCTCGTTCGCACTCACCACCGAGGTTTCCACGGGACCGAGTCTAGGCCTCACGGTCGCCGGGGACCCGTCGCGAAGAAGGCCGGAATCATACCCATCCGCGGCGCTGCCCGGCATAGGCCGAACAGTCACTCTTTACCGGCTGCCCGGCCGTTGTCGATCTTGGGAAGCCTGCCCTACTTTTGCTCACGAACCGAACCTGCAGCCGAGGAGAAGCCCCCTTGAGAGCAAGACGCAGCCTGACGATGGGCACCGTCGCACTGGCGATCGCCGCCGGGCTGGCCCCCGGCGCGAGCGCTGCTGCACCGCCGGATACCCCCGATTCGGACCGCGCCGCGACCCCCGTGCTCAACTGGTCACCCTGCCCAGGCGAGAACGGCCCGATGGACTACGACTGTGCCACCGCCAGGGTGCCGCTGTCCTATCGGGACCCGACCGGCCCGCAGATCACCCTCGCGCTGGGCAAACGGCGCGCCACCGACCAACAGCACAAGATCGGCACCCTGTTCTTCAACCCCGGTGGCCCGGGCGCGATCGGCCGGGTCCCGCGGAGGATGGACCCGGCGCTGAGCGCCCGTTTCGACGTCGTCGGGTTCGACCCGCGCGGCACCTACGCCTCGACCCCGGTCGCCTGTTCCGGCAACCCTGCCGACGACGCGAAACTGTTCCCGGAATTCCCCATCACCGAAGCCGCCGAAGCCGACGCGATCCGGCAGGTCGGCGACGTCACGTCGCGCTGCGCGCAGCACGCCGGGCCACTGCTGAGCCACATGTCCACCGCCAATGTCGCCAGGGACATGGACCTCCTGCGCCGGGCGGTCGGCGATCGGCAACTGAACTTCATCGGCACGTCCTACGGGACACACCTGGGCGAGGTGTACGCCAATCTGTTCCCGCAGCGGGTGCGGGCCCTGGCGCTGGATGCCGTCCTGCCGCCGCGGGAGTGGACCACCGGAATCAAGCCGGGGCAGCAGAACGAGCCCTACGTCTACCGGGTCGGCGCGCATCTCGGCGCCGAGACCGCGCTGAACACCATGCTCCGGGACTGTGCCGCGCATTCCGCATGCGAGTTCGGCGAACCCGGCGCCACCGAGCAAAGCCTGCGCCGCAAGTACGACGGCCTGCTGACCGCGTTGCGCAAGGGACCGGTCGACATCACCGACTCCCACGGCGAGAACATGAAGATCACCTACCAGAGCCTGGTGAACCGGATGATGGGCGCTCTCCGCAGCTCGAATGCCGTGGAGAGCGTGACGCCGTTCCTGCAGTCGGTGTACCTCGCCATCCGGAATCCGGCCGCGACCACGTCCGCGAAGTTTCCCGTTCCGGCTCTGCCACGGTTCTCCCCCGCCGCGACAGACGAGCCGCAGAGCGCGACCATGGCCTGGCACTACGCCGTTGCCTGCACGGATTCCGACAACCCGCGCGATCCGAGGGCGGTGGGCCGTTATGCCCGCAAGGCCGAAGCGGCCGCTCCCGGGTTCGCGTCCGCGTGGATCTACTCCGGTCTGCCGTGCGCCAGCTGGCCGGTGACCGACCCCGACCGGTACACCGGTCCGTGGAACCGGCAGACCGCGAACCCGCTGCTGCTCGTGGGCAACCGCCTCGGCGACCCGGCGACCCCTTATGAGGGCGCGGTCTCCACCAGCCAATTGCTCGCTTCGGCCCGCTTGCTCTCCGTGGATATCGCCGGGCACGGCGCCTACGGCCACGAGAGCAAGTGCGTGGACCAAGCCGTGGACAGCTACCTGACCGAACTGAAGCTGCCCCCGGCCGGCACGGTCTGCGCCCCCGACCGCCGGCCCTTCGACCCGCCTTCCGGTGGGTGATTCCGCGCGTTCCTGACCTCCTCGCGCACGGTCGGAGGCGGTGTCGCACCACACCGCCTCCGATCAGCACTCGATGACGTTCACCGCCAGGCCGCCACGGGCGGTCTCCTTGTACTTGACCGACATGTCCGCGCCGGTCTCCCGCATGGTCTTGATCGCCTTGTCCAGCGTGACCACGTGACTGCCGTCACCACGCAGCGCCATCCGGGCGGCATGGATGGCCTTCGAGGCGCCGACCGCGTTGCGTTCGATGCACGGGATCTGCACCAGGCCACCCACCGGATCGCAGGTCAGGCCGAGGTGGTGTTCGACCCCGATCTCGGCGGCGTTCTCCACCTGCGCGGGCGAGCCGCCCAGTACTTCGGCCAGCCCGGCCGCGGCCATCGCCGAGGCCGAACCCACCTCGCCCTGGCAGCCGACCTCCGCGCCGGAGATCGAACCGGTCTGTTTCAGGATCGAGCCGAGCGCGCCGGCGGTGAGCAGGAAGGTGACGATGCCGTGGTCCGAGGCTCCGAGGATGAACCTCCGGTAGTAGTGCAGGACCGCCGGGATGATCCCGGCCGCGCCGTTGGTCGGAGCCGTCACCACGCGCCCGCCCGCGGCGTTCTCCTCGTTCACGGCGAGCGCGTACAGACTCACCCAATCCATGGCGTACAACGGATCGCCGGAGCCGTCTTCGGCGAGAAGCTTGTCGTGCAACGCTTTCGCCCGCCTCGGCACGCGAAGACCGCCGGGCAGCACGCCTTCGTGAGTGCAGCCGCTGTGCACGCACTCGGCCATCACCTGCCAGATCTCCAGCAGCCCGGTCCGGATCTCCTCCCGGGTACGCCAGGAAAGCTCGTTGCGCAGCATGATCTCGCTGACCGGCAGGCCGGTCTCCGCGCAGTGCGCCAGCAGGTCCGCTCCGGTGCGAAACGGATACGGCACCGGCGTCGAGTCCTCGACGAACACCGTGTCGGTCTCGAACGATTCGTCCCGCACGAACCCGCCGCCCACGGAGTAGTACGTGCGCTCACGCAGCAATGCACCGTCGGCGGCGAACGCGCGGAAGATCATTCCGTTCGGGTGCGCGGGCAGCGATTTCCGGCGGTGCATGGTGAGATCGGTGTCCTCGGTGAACACGACCTCCTGCCGTCCGCCGGCGAGCAGCCGCCCGGACTCGCGGATCGCGGCGACCTTCGCCGCCACGGTGTCCGTGTCGATCGCTTCCGGGCGCTCCCCGGACAGCCCCAGCAGCACCGCTTTGTCGCTGCCGTGCCCGAACCCGGTCGCGCCGAGCGAGCCGAACAGCTCGGCCCGCACCCGGCTCACCCGGCCGAGGACGCCCTCGTCCGCGAGACCGTCCACAAAGGTCCGTGCGGCCCGCATCGGCCCGACGGTGTGCGAACTCGACGGGCCGATGCCGATGGAAAACAGGTCGAAGACGCTGATCGCCATTGATCCGCCCCTTCTCCTAGTTCCTCGCCAGTACGCTGCTGGCTTCTTGTGCTGCTGGTCCTTCGGCAGTGAGGTGGGCCAGGTTCTCCGGCAGTTCCTCGCCCCGGTGGGCCTTGGTCTGGGCGTAGAGCCGCCCCGCGCGATACGACGAGCGGACCAGCGGCCCCGCCATGACGCCGGGGAACCCGATCTCCTTCGCGGTCTCGGCGTGAGCGACGAACTCCTCCGGCTTGACCCACCGGTCAACCGGGTGGTGCCGGGGCGAGGGGCGCAGGTACTGGGTGATCGTGATGATCTCGCAGCCCGCCTCGAACAACTCCCGCAACGCCACACCGACCTCGTCAGGGGTCTCGCCCATCCCGAGGATCAGGTTCGACTTCGTCACCAGCCCGGCCTCACGCGCCCGCGTGATCACCTCCAGCGACCGCGCGTACCGGAACCCCGGACGGATCCGCTTGAAAATCCGCGGCACCGTCTCCACATTGTGCGCCAGCACCTCAGGCCGGGACCCGAACACCTCGGCCAGCTGAGCAGGATCGGCGTTGAAATCCGGGATCAGCAACTCGACACCGGTACCCGGGTTCAACGCGTGGATCAGCCGCACCGTCTCGGCATACAGCCACGCACCGCCGTCATCCAGGTCGTCGCGCGCGACACCGGTCACCGTCGAATACCGCAACCCCATCGCCTGCACGGACTCCGCGACCTTCACCGGCTCGCTACGGTCCAGCGCCGCGGGCTTCCCCGTATCGATCTGGCAGAAATCACACCGCCGCGTGCACTGATCCCCACCAATCAGGAACGTCGCCTCACGATCCTCCCAACACTCATAAATATTGGGACACCCCGCCTCCTCACACACCGTATGCAAACCCTCACGACGCACCAAACCCTTCAACTCCGTAAACTCCGGACCCATCCGCACCCGCGTCTTGATCCACGACGGCTTCCGCTCAATCGGCGTCTCACTGTTACGCACCTCAAGCCGCAACAACTTCCGCCCCTCCGGCTGGGCGGTCATCGCGGCAGGTCCGCATACAGCGGGTGCTTCTTGGCCAGCAGCTCGACCCGGCCGCGCAGCGTCTGCCGCGCGGATTCGTCGAAGTCCGGCTTCAACGCCTCCGCGATCACGTCCGCGACCTCGGTGAAGTCCTCGGCCCCGAAGCCGCGGGTGGCCAGCGCCGGGGTGCCGATGCGCAGGCCCGAGGTGACCATCGGCGGCCGCGGGTCGAACGGCACCGCGTTGCGGTTGACCGTGATGCCGACCGAGTGCAGCCGATCCTCGGCCTGCTGTCCGTCCAATGCGGACTGGACCAGGTCGACCAGCACCAGGTGCACGTCGGTGCCGCCGGTGAGCACCCGCACGCCCACCGCCGCGCAGTCCGGACGCGAGAGCCGCTCGGCGAGCAGCCGCGAACCGGCCAGCGTGCGCTCCTGCCGTTCGCGGAACTCGTCGCCGGCGGCGATCTTCAGTGCCACCGCCTTGGCCGCGATCACGTGCTCCAGCGGCCCGCCCTGCTGACCGGGGAACACCGCCGAATTGATTTTCTTCGCCAGCGCCTCGCGGCACAGGATCAGGCCGCCCCGCGGACCGCCGAGGGTCTTGTGCGTGGTGGTGGTGACGATGTCCGCGTGCGGCACCGGCGAGGGGTGCAGCCCGGCGGCCACCAGCCCGGCGAAGTGCGCCATGTCCACCATCAGCTTCGCGTCCACCAGGTCGGCGATCCGGCGGAACTCGGCGAAGTCCAGCTGCCGCGGGTACGCCGACCAGCCGGCCACGATCAGCTTCGGCCGGTGCTCGACGGCCAGCCGCTCGATCTCGGCCAGATCGACGATCCCGGTCTCCTTGTCGACGTGGTAGGCGACCACGGTGTACAGCTTGCCGGAGAAATTGATCTTCATCCCGTGCGTGAGGTGCCCGCCGTGCGCGAGGTCGAGACCGAGGATGGTGTCACCGGGCTTCAGCACAGCGAACATCGCCGCCGCGTTGGCCTGCGCACCCGAATGCGGCTGCACGTTCGCGTGCTCGGCGCCGAACAGCGCCTTCGCCCGGTCGATCGCGAGCTGCTCGACCACGTCGACATGCTCACAGCCCCCGTAGTAGCGACGGCCGGGGTAGCCCTCGGCGTACTTGTTGGTCAGCACCGAGCCCTGCGCTTCGAGCACACCGGCCGGCGCGAAGTTCTCCGAAGCGATCATTTCCAAAGTGGACTGCTGGCGATCCAGCTCGGCGGCGACCGCGGCGGCCACCTCGGGGTCCACTTCGGACAAGCGGGCGTCGAAGGTGGTCATCAGCTCTCCTGGGTGAACTCGGTGTAGGCGGCGGCGTCGAGCAGCTGTGTCGATGCGCCCTCGGCGGCAGAGAGTGCCTCGGCCGGCGGCACCTCGGCCCTCAGCCGCACCTTGACCAGCCAGCCCTCGGTGTAGGGGTCGGAGTTGACGATCTCCGGGCTGTCCGCGGTGGTCTCGTTCACCTCGGTCACCTCGCCGCTGACCGGCGAGTACAGCTCGCTGACCGACTTCGTCGACTCGACCTCGCCGAACACCTCGCCCGCGGTGACCTGGGTCCCGGCCGCGGGCAGCTGCACGAACACGATGTCACCGAGCGACTCGGCGGCGAACGCGGTGATGCCCACCGTCGCCACCCCATCGGCGACCGACAGCCACTCGTGTTCCTTCGTGTAGGACAGGTTTTCGGGGATGCTCATTTAGTTTGGATCCTTTCGGTGCGGCGCAGCCGCTCCGTTGAGGGTGGCGGTGGGGCGGTGGCCGGGCTCTCCGGCTCGAAGATAGAAGGGCAGATCGACGACCTCGACCGGTTCGATTTTGCCGCGGATGTCGACCGACAGCCGGGTCCCCGCCTCGGCGTACGCCCGATCGACGTACGCCATCGCGATCGGGTATCCGAGCGTCGGCGACAGTGCTCCGCTGGTCACGGTGCCGATCTCGGTCTCTTCGCTCAGCAGGCGATATCCGTGCCGCGGTGCGCGCCGTCCGGCGCCACGCAGACCGACGCGTACCCGGGGTACGTCCGCCTTCGCCAGCTCCGCCAGCGCTGCCCGGCCCACGAAGTCACCCGGCTTCTCGAACTTCACCACCCGGCCGAGACCAGCCGCGAACGGGTTCAGCGCACGGCTGAGTTCGTTGCCGTACAACGGCATTCCCGCTTCGAGCCGAAGCGTGTCGCGACAGGCGAGCCCGCACGGCACCAGCCCGTACGGCTCCCCCGCCTCGGCCAGGAGCCGCCACAACGCGGGCGCCTCCTCCACGGCGACGAACAGCTCGAAGCCGTCTTCCCCGGTGTACCCGGTGCGGGCGAGCAATACCTCGTGCCCCTTCACCGTCGCGGGCACGCTCGCGTAGTACTTCAGCGCGCCGAGGTCCGCGTCGGTCACCGCGGCGAGCACGTCGACCGCCTTCGGACCCTGTACGGCGATCAGTGCGGTCGTCTCAGCACGGTTGTCCACCACAGCGTCGAAGCCCTGTACGCGCTCCGACAGCGCTTCGGCTACCACGTCGGCGTTGCCGGCGTTCGCGACGACCAGGTACTCCTCTTCGGCGAGCCGGTAGACCACCAGGTCGTCCAGCACGCCACCCTCCGCGTCGCAGATCATCGTGTACCGCGCGCGCCCCGGCTTCACGCCGGACAGCTTGCCGACCAGCGCGTAGTCGAGCACGTCGGCCGCCTGCGCGCCGTGGACGTGGATCTCGGCCATGTGCGACAGGTCGAACAGCCCCACCGCCTCGCGGACGGCCTTGTGCTCGGCCAGTTCGCTGGCGTAACGAACCGGCATGGACCAGCCGGCGAAATCGGTGAACAGGGCGCCGAGGTCCTGATGGACTCCGTGCAGCGACGTCTCTTTCGACACGAACTCAGCCTTCGTAGGAGTTGAGGGGCGGGCAGGAGCAGACGAGGTTACGGTCCCCGCGGGCACCGTCGATCCGGCGCACCGGCGGCCAGTACTTCGTCCGGCGGGACACCCCGGAGGGGTATACGGCGAGTTCCCGGTCGTAGTCCGCGGTCCATGCGCCGGCCAGCGCCGCCGCGGTGTGCGGGGCGCCGCGCAGCGGGCTCGTCTCCGCGGTCCACCGGCCGGCCGCGACCTCGTCGATCTCGTGCCGGATGGCGATCATCGCCGCGCAGAACCGGTCGATCTCGGCCAGGTCCTCGCTCTCGGTCGGCTCGACCATCAGCGTCCCGGCCACGGGGAAGGACATGGTGGGCGCGTGGAAGCCGTAGTCGATCAGGCGCTTCGCGACGTCGTCGACGGTCACGCCGGTCTCCTTGGTGATCCCGCGCAGGTCGAGAATGCACTCGTGCGCGACCAGGCCGTCCTGGCCGGTGTAGAGCACCGGGTAGTGCGGCGAGAGCCGCGCGGCGACGTAGTTGGCCGCCAGCACCGCGACCTCGGTCGCCGCGGTCAGGCCCTTGGCGCCCATCATTCGTACGTACGCCCAGGAGATCGGCAGGATCGAGGCCGAGCCGTAGGGCGCGCCGCTGATCGGGCCGACGCCGGTCTCCGGCCCCGCCTCGGCGAGCAGCGGGTGGTTGGGCAGGTGCGGCGCGAGGTGCGCGCGCACCGCGACCGGGCCGACGCCCGGGCCGCCACCGCCGTGCGGGATGCAGAACGTCTTGTGCAGGTTGAGGTGGGAGACGTCGCCGCCGAACTCGCCCGGCTTCGCCAGGCCCAGCAACGCGTTCAGGTTCGCTCCGTCCACGTACACCTGGCCACCGCCGTCGTGCACGATCTTCGCCAGCCGCTCGATACCGTGCTCGTACACCCCGTGCGTGGACGGGTACGTGACCATGATCGCGGCCAGCGTGTCCCGGTGGGTGTCCACTTTGGCCTGCAGGTCGTCGAGGTCCACGTTGCCCTCGGCGGTGCACTTGACCACGACCACGCGCATCCCGGCGAGCACCGCGGAAGCGGCGTTCGTGCCGTGCGCGGACGACGGGATCAGGCACACGTCGCGCTCCGGCTGCCCGTTCGCACGGTGGTAACCGCGGATGGCCAGCAGCCCCGCCAGCTCACCCTGGCTGCCCGCGTTCGGCTGCAGCGAGACCTCGTCGTAGCCGGTGACCTCGGCGAGCCAGCCGGACAGCTGCCGGACCAGCTCGTGGTAACCCGCGGCGTCCCCGGCCGGGGCGAACGGGTGGATGCCGGCGAACTCGCGCCAGCTGATCGGCTCCATCTCGGTGGTGGCGTTGAGCTTCATCGTGCACGAGCCGAGCGGGATCATCCCCCGGTCCAGCGCGAAGTCCTGGTCGGCGAGGCGACGCAGGTAGCGCAGCATCGACGTCTCCGAACGGTGCGTGCTGAACACCTCGTGCGTCATGAAACCGCTGCGGCGGACGAGACCGCTCGGCAGCGCCTTCGCCGCTTCCTGCGCGCTGTCCACGCCGAACGCGCGAAGCACCTTCGCCAGCGTTTCGGGTCGGGTCACCTCGTCACAAGCGACGCGTACGTGGTCGGCATCGATGTGACCGAGGTTGATCCCCGCTTCGCGGGCAGCAGCGTGTACGTCGGCCGCGCGGCCGGGCACGCGCGCAACGACGGTGTCGAAGAACGTCTCGTGCACGACCTCGACTCCACCGGCACGCAACGCGTTCGCGAAACCGGCAGCCAGCTCGTGTACGCGCTCAGCGATGGACTTCAGCCCGTCCGGACCGTGGTAGACCGTGTACATCGCGGCCAGTACCGCGGGCAGCACCTGCGCGGTGCAGATGTTCGACGTCGCCTTCTCCCGGCGAATGTGCTGCTCACGAGTCTGCAACGCGAGCCGGTATGCCGGGTTGCCATCGGCATCCACCGAGACCCCGACGAGCCGGCCGGGCAGCGAGCGCTCCAAACCGGACCGTACGGCGATGTACCCCGCGTGCGGGCCGCCGTAGCCGAGCGGCACGCCGAAGCGCTGCGTCGAGCCCACCGCGACGTCTGCGCCGAACTCGCCGGGCGCTGCGACCAGCGTGAGCGCCAGCAGGTCCGCAGCGACCGTGTACAGCGCGCCGGCCGCCTTCGCCGCTTCGGAGACCGCCTCGTAGAAGCCCCGCCCACGCAACACTCCGGAAGCGCCCGGGTACTGCGTGACAACGCCGAAGAACTCCTCGGGCAAGCCGGTCAGCAGGTCTCGCACCTGCACCTCGATGCCCAGCGCCTCGGCCCGCGTATGAACGACAGCAATGGTCTGTGGCAGGCACTCCGCGTCGAGGACGACCACGTTGGACTTCGCCTTCGACGCCCGGCGCATCAGCGTGACCGCCTCGGCAACGGCGGTCGACTCGTCCAGCAGCGACGCGTTCGCCGTGGCCAGCCCGGTGAGGTCGGAGACCATCGTCTGGAAGTTCAGCAGCGCTTCGAGCCGGCCCTGCGAGATCTCCGGCTGGTACGGCGTGTACGCGGTGTACCAGGCCGGGTTCTCCAGCACATTGCGGCGGACGACGCCGGGCGTGACCGTGTCGTAGTAGCCGAGACCGATCATCTGCGTCATCGGCCGGTTACGCGCGGCGAGCGCACGCAACTCGGCGGTGGCCTCCTCCTCGGACGCGGCCGACGGCAGGTCCAGGTCACGGGTGACGCGGATGGCCGAGGGCACCGCCGCCTCGACGAGCGCGTCCAGGCTTCCGTAACCGCATTCGGCGAGCATCTTCGCCCGCTCGGCCTCGCCGGGGCCGATGTGGCGGGTGTCGAAGGAGGTGGAGGTGATGGGAGCTCCTCGGGACGGGCACCGGGCGCAGCGGTGCGCTGGGAACTCCCCCTCTGTCACGGGCACCTGAGAGTTTCACCGCGCTGGCACGGCTTTCACCTTGGGTGAGGCGCGGGTGCGCCTTCTTTCCAGAGTGGCCTCGCCGAAAGCGGTAGTGGGTACCTGAGAGATTCCGGGGAGTTTGCTCCTTCGGTGCCCCCTTCGACAGCACTGCTGCCCCGGGGACTCTCCCGCTCCGGCTCGAACGGCCCGATATTGCGTTGTCCGGTCACTCTAGCCGCTGCTTCACAGGGCAGTCCAGCTCATCCGGGCTACGCCACACTCGGCCCGTGAGAGGAACGTTCCGTGAAGGGACCCCTCACGGAATCAGCGGCTGTGAAGGGTCCCTTCACAGCCTTCGGATCAGAGCGGGGTGACGTACGCGCCGGCGATGCCTCCGTCCACGAGGAACTGCGAAGCGGTGATGAAGCTCGCGTCGTCACTGGCGAGGAACGCCACCGCGGCCGCGATCTCGTCGGGCTCCGCGAACCGCCCGAGCGGCACGTGCACCAGCCGCCGCGCCGCGCGTTCCGGATCCTTCGCGAAGAGCTCCTTCAGCAACGGCGTGTTCACCGGCCCCGGGCACAGCGCATTGACCCGAATGTTCTCCCGCGCGAACTGCACCCCCAGCTCACGCGTCATCGCGAGCACGCCGCCCTTCGACGCGGTGTAGGAGATCTGCGACGTCGCCGCACCCATCACCGCGACGAACGAGGCAGTGTTCACGATCGAGCCCTTGCCCTGACGCTGCATGTGCGGCAGCGCCGCCTTGCAACACAGGTACACCGAGGTGAGATTGACACGCTGCACCTTCTCCCACGCGTCGATGCCGGTGGTCAGGATGGAGTCGTCCTCGGGCGGCGAGATGCCCGCGTTGTTGAACGCCACGTCGACCGAGCCGAACTCGTCCACGGTGGCCTGAAACAGCGCGTCGACCTGTTCGGCGTCGGTCACGTCGGTGGCCACGAACCGGCCGCCCACCTCGTCGGCCGCGGCCTTGCCCGGTTCCGCGGCTAGGTCGGCGATCACCACCTTCGCCCCTTCACTCGCCAGGCGCCGGGCGGTGGCCAGGCCGATTCCGCTCGCCCCGCCGGTGATCACCGCGACGCGGTTCTCGAAACGCTGCACCATCGGGTCATGCCCTTTCTGACTCAGGAGGTACTCAGGAAGTGCTCAGGAAAACGTTCTTGGTCTCGGTGAACGCCGCGGCGGCGTCCGGGCCCAGCTCACGACCCAGCCCGGACTGCTTGAAGCCACCGAACGGGGTCCAGTAGCGCACCGAGGAGTGCGAGTTGACCGACAGGTTGCCCGCCTCCACTCCACGCGCCACGCGGAATGCGCGACCGACGTCGCGGGTCCAGATCGAGCCGGACAGGCCGTACTCCGTGGCGTTGGCCATACGCACCGCTTCGTCCTCGTCGCCGAACCGCAGCACCGCGACAACCGGCCCGAAGATCTCATCGCGCGCGAGGGGGTCGGACAGCCCTGAAGGCGTCACGACGGTGGGCGCGAACCAATAGCCCGGCCCCTCCGGCGCACTGCCGCGAAACGCCACCGGCGCACTGTCGCCGACGTACGAGGACACCTTCGCGTGGTGCGCCGCGGAGATCAGCGGCCCCATCTCGGTCGCCTCGGCACCCGGATCACCCACCACGACGCCGCGTACGGCGGGCTCAAGCAGCTCCATGAACCGGTCGTACACACTGTTCTGTACAAGGATCAGCGAACGCGCGCAGCAGTCCTGTCCAGCGTTGTCGAATACCCCGTACGGCGCGGTCGCCGCAGCCTTCTCCAGATCCGCGTCGTCGAACACCACATTGGCGTTCTTGCCACCCAGCTCCAGCGTCACCCGCTTCACCTGCGCCGCGCAGCCCGCCATGATCTGCTTGCCGACCTCGGTGGACCCGGTGAACACCACCTTCCGCACCGCCGGATGCGTCACGAATCGCTGCCCCACAACGGATCCCTTGCCCGGCAACACCTGGAAGACGTCGTCCGGGATACCCGCTTCCCGCGCCAGCTCGGCCAGCCGCATCGCGGTCAGCGGGGTCAGCTCGGCGGGCTTGAGCACCACCGTGTTGCCCGCCGCCAGCGCCGGCGCGAACCCCCATCCCGCGATCGGCATCGGGAAGTTCCACGGCACGATCACGCCGACCACCCCGAGCGGCTCGTGGAAGGTCACGTTCACCCCGCCGGGCACCGGGATCTGCTGTCCCAGCAACCGTTCCGGCGCTCCGGCGTAGTACTCCAGCACATCGCGGACATTGCCCGCCTCCCAGCGGGCGTTGCCGATCGTGTGCCCGGAGTTCAGCACTTCCAGCCGCGCCAGATTCTCCCGATCGGCATCCACCGCAGCCGCGAACCGCCGCAACAGCCGGGCCCGGTCCCCCGGAGCCACCGCCCGCCACGCCGGAAACGCGGCCTGCGCACGACCGATCGCCGCATCCGTCTCCTCGGCGCCGGTGAGCGCGACCTGCCGCACGACCTCCTCGGTCGCCGGGTTGCGAACCTCAAAAACCGCGTTCCCACCCGCAGAAACGACATCAGCTGCTGCCATCATTCACCTTCCCGAACCAGATGCCGGAATCATCTGTTCCGATATGCACGATGCGACCGTCATCTGCCCTCCCCCGTGGCGTTCACCAGTGCGGCGAACAGCCGTACGTCATCGATGTCCTGTTCCGGATGCCACTGCACGCCAAGCACGAAGCCGTCGGGCAGCTCGGCCGCCTCGATGACGCCGTCCGCTGCATGCCCGGTAGCGATCAGCCCGTCGCCAAGCCGGTCGATGCCCTGATGGTGGTAACACCGCACCTTCGTCTCGGCGCCGAGAATCGCGGCAACCCGTGTACCGGTTTTCAGGGCGACGGTGTTCGTGCCGAAGGTCGCTCGCGCGGGTTGGTGCGCTGCGCTGCCAAGAGACTCCGGAAGATGCTGCGACAACGTACCGCCCAAGGCGACGTTGATCACCTGCAACCCCCGGCACACACCCAGAACAGGCTTCCCCAACGCACGGGCCGCAGCGAACAGCCCAGTCTCAAAGGCATCGCGCTCGGGACGGATGTACGTCGACGGATGCGGCTGCTGCCCATAACGGCCGGGGTCGACGTCTGCGCCGCCAGTAAGCACAAGACCGTCGACGCGTGCGACCAGCTGCTCGTACGCAGTGGACACCGGCGGCAGCAACACCGGGATGCCACCGGCGGCCACAACGCACTCGGCGTAAACGCGATGCAGCAAGGTGGCTTCGGTATCCCAGACGGCGAACTTCGCAGGCTCCGAGTAAGTCGTAAGACCGATGACAGGCGCCTCAGAGGCGTTCGAAACCACGGATGCGCTCCCAGTCCGTCACGGCGCTTTCGAAAGCTTCCAACTCCACGCGCGCGGCGTTGAGGTAATGGTCGATCACGTCGTCACCGAAGGCGTCCCGCGCGATACGGCTCCCGTCGAGTGCGACAGCGGCCTCCGAAAGCGTTGTCGGCACAACGGGGTTCCCAGACGCGTACGCGTTGCCGGTGAACTCGGGCTCCAGCTGAAGTTCGTTCTCGATCCCGTGAAGCCCCGCTGCGACGAGCGCGGCGACGGCGAGGTACGGGTTCACGTCCCCGCCCGGCACACGGTTCTCCACGCGCAACGACTCGCCGTGCCCGACGACGCGAAGCGCGCAAGTGCGGTTGTCCGTGCCCCACGCAATCGCCGTCGGCGCGAAGCTCCCGCGTACGAAGCGCTTGTAGGAGTTGATGTTCGGCGCGAAGAAGTACGTCAGCTCGCGCAACGCAGCCAGCTGTCCGGCGAGAAAGTGCTCCATCAACGGCGAGAAGCCGTGCGCGCCGGCTCCGGACAGCACCGCTTCACCGGACTCCGAGCGAAGGCTGAGATGGATGTGGCAGGAGTTTCCCTCGCGCTCGTTGTACTTCGCCATAAAGGTAAGGCTCTTGCCCTCCTGCGCGGCGATCTCCTTCGCACCGTTCTTGTAGACGCTGTGGTTGTCGCAAGTCGCCAGCGCCTCGGTGTAGCGAAATGCGATCTCCTGCTGACCCGGGTTGCACTCGCCTTTGGCCGACTCGGGGTACAGGCCGGCGCCGGCCATGTCGTTGCGGATGCGGCGTAGCAGCGGCTCGATGCGCGCAGTACCCAGCATCGAGTAGTCCACGTTGTACTGGTTGGCCGGCTTCAGGCCGTGGTAGCGCTTGTCCCAGGCGCTCTCGTACGAGTCGTCGAAGACGATGAATTCCAGCTCCGTGCCCGCGTACGCGACCAGACCACGCTCCGCGAGCCGGTCGAGCTGACGACGCAGGACCTGCCGCGGCGACACCGACACGGGGCCGCCCTGCACCCTCTCGACGTCCGCGAGCACCAGTGCGGTGCCCTCGTGCCACGGGATCTCGCGAAGCGTGCTGAAGTCCGGACGCAGCACGAAGTCGCCGTAGCCGCGCTCCCAGGAGGAGATCTCGTAGCCGTCCACCGTGTTCATGTCGACGTCGACGGCCAGCAGGTAATTGCACGCTTCGGTGGCGTGGTCGACGACCTCGGCGAGGAAGTACTCGGCCGAACAGCGCTTGCCCTGAAGCCGGCCCTGCATGTCGGTGATCGCGACGAGCACCGTGTCGATCGTGCCCGCGGCCACCCGGTCCCGGAGCGCGTCCAGCGTGAGCAACCCTCGCCTGCCTGCCATCACACCGTCCCAAAGGTTCGGATGGGATCCTTTGCGGGTTCTTCCTACCGGCCGGTGCGCGGGCGGTCAATCCGAGCAAAGGTATGTTCCAGACCCATTCACGGGTGCCTGCTCTGTCCGGGATGCCCGGCTGAGAAAAATCTGTGAATCGGCCCGTTCCGGGACCAAACCGGCCGTCTCGTACGTTGGACCCGGCAAGAGAGGTGAGAGGGATGACTGAAGCATTCACACAGACCACGTTCAGCCAGCAGCCCGCGCGGCCGCAGTTCCCGACGCTGCCCACCGGGTGGCCGATCGGGTCCTACGAGTCCTACGAGCAGGCACAGCAGGCGGTCGACCACCTCGCCGGCGCCGATTTCCCGGTCACCGACGTGACCATCGTCGGCATCCAGCCAATGCTGGTGGAACGCATCGCCGGCCGGATGAGCTGGGGCAAGATGCTCGGTAGCGCGGCCGTGTCCGGCGCGGTGTTCGGCCTGTTCCTCGGGCTGGTGCTGAGCATGCTCAACCCGGGCGCCGGGCTGCTGCCGATCGTGCTCGGCCTCGTCGCGGGCATCGCGTTCAACCTGCTGTTCGGCGCGCTGGGCTACGCGGCCAACCGCAACAAGCGCGGCTTCGTCTCGCAGAGCCAGCTGGTCGCCCAGCGCTATGACGTGCTCTCCCAGCCCCGCAACGCCGAACGCGGCCGCCAGCTGCTGGCCGACCTCGCCGCCCGCTCGGCCTTCACGCATTGAGCCTTCACACACCGAGCCTCGCTGAGCCCTCACGCACCTGACCAGCGCGCGCCGGGGTAACCACCTGCGGACCCCGGCGCCCGTGACTCACTCTCAGGCCGACCGCGCGCGCCCCGGTCTGCCCGTCCCTGGCCGATGCGCAGTACTCGCCCTCTGCGGCAAGCCCGCCACCAGTGACCCGCCGACTGATGAACGGATCGACATTCCCCCGGAATCGCCCGATAACCAAGTAAGCGGAGGAACCGGGGAAGCAGCCCCGACGCTGCTCCCCCGGCCACCACGGGGCGCTACCTCGTCGGCGGCGCAGGTTGGGTCGGCGGTGCCGGAGTGCTCGACGTCTCCGGACCACTCTGCGGCGGTGTGCTCGTCGGCGGCTTGGGGATCGCTGCCACAAACGGAACTCCGCTCTCCTCCCGGCAGTAAGCCCTGGTGCTGTTGTAGCCGTTCACGTTGCCGCGGCTGTCCTGCACACCTTCGACAATCTTCGGCCGTGGGAAGCGGTTGTCGGCGTCGCGCCGCATAGTGGTGCCGGTGTCCTGCTCGCAGCCGTAGCGGGTGATCGCGAGCGGACGGCCCTGGTCGTCGTACAAGTAGACGTTCTCAAGCGGCTTACCCGACGCGTCGAACGCGTACACGTTCCGCAGCTCTTCGTCGCCGAAGCGCAGCTGCTGGTTGCCGTAGTTGTCTGTCCTCGACGCGGCGTAGGACGTGGCATCCGAGTAGTACGCGCCGTTGTTCGGGGAGATCCGGGAGACCGCCGCTCCGAAGCCGCCGACGATCCCGCCGACCACGAACGCCGAAACCGGTACCACGAGCCACATCAACCGGCGGTCCTCCAGAGCGCGAGGACCGGCCCATACAACCGCGGCCGCAGCCACGACCAGGAACGGCAGCAGCGCGGCAGCGGTGGTGTGCCGCACCATGAGCAGCAGGCCGAACAGTACGAGCACCACCGCGCAGATCACCCACCACGCCGGTTTCAACGACCGGAGGTAGCCGGCCGCACGTTCCCCGCTGCCTTCCCGCCACTTCCGCAGCGCGTTCCGCAAGCCGATCACTTCCGGCAGCTCCAGCACCGGCTGGATCCCGCGGCGCAGCAACGCCCACAGGCTTGCCACGAACACCGGCGCCAGCAGGAGCAGCCCGAACAGCGCATCCGGATCGATATGCACCGCCGCGGAGAAGGCCATCAGCGCCAGCCCCACCGCGACGAGCGCCATGCCCCACAAGGCGATCCGCGGCGCCAGCAACCCGGCGGGCGCCTTCTCCGGCACCTGGGTGGCCACCTCCGCATCCTTCGGCGCGGGCGGATATCCGCCAGCCACCCGCAGCTCGGCCGCGTAGCTCTCCGGTGTGCCGAGCCGCTCGACGAGCGCTTCGACCTGCGCCGACGCACCCAGCTCCGCCTCTATCTCGGCCAGATGCGGCCGGACGTCCTCGAGGACCTCCTCGATCTCCGCCTCGGGCAGATCGCCGAGCGCGGTGCGGACCCTGGCCAGGTACACCCGCATGGCAGTGGGCTTTTCAGTACTCATCCTGCGCCTCCCCGTGTCTTCCCCGCTTCACGACCGGCAGTGCCCGATGCCGCGAAGGGCTTCCCACCCGATCTGCGACACGAGCGAACTGCCACGGCTGCGCGCTCATTTCGCCTCCTTGAGCAGTTGTTCCATTGCCGAAGCGAAGCTCCGCCACGTACTCACCGATTCGGTGAGCCGTCGCCGCCCCGGCTCGTTCAAGCTGTAGTACTTGCGATGCGGGCCTTCTTCACTCGGCACGACGTACGACGTCAGCAGCCCCGCCTTGTACAGCCGCCGCAGCGTGCCGTACACGGATGCGTCGCCAACCTCCTCCAAGCCGGCGACACGAAGTCTTCGAAGCACGTCGTAGCCGTAGCCGTCGTCGTCGCGCAGCACTGCCAGCACAGCCAGGTCCAGCACTCCCTTGAGCAGCTGACTGATCTCCACGACACCTCCCGGTCTGACGCGGGGAACGGTACCACGCATAACGAAGTAGTGCGCACGGCGTTAGGCCAAGAGGCAGAGCAGCGGCGGGGACATCGCACGTCCCCCGGACCGCGCTGCAGTCAGCGGCGGCTGCCAGGTTTCCGCTGGCACTTCGGGCAGAAGTACGACGACCGGTTCATGAACGGCTCCCGGCGGATCGCCGTGCCACACCGGTCGCACGGCAGGCCTTCCTGGCCATACGCGGCGAGAGAACGTTCGAAGTACCCGGACTGCCCATTCACGTTGACGTACAACGCATCGAAGGAGGTTCCGCCGGCCTTGAGCGCCGCCGACATCACGTCGGTGGCGGCTTCGAGCACGGCGCGGCCCTGCACCGCGGTGAGCCGATCCGTTGACCGGGTGCCGTGCAGCTTCGCCCGCCACAGGGCTTCGTCCGCGTAGATGTTGCCGATCCCGGAAACCAGCGTCTGATCCAGCAGCGCTCGCTTGATCTCGGTCCGGCGGGAACGGAGCGCGCGCACCGCGGCGACCGGGTCGAACCGTGGATCCATCGGATCGCGGGCGATGTGCGCGATGGTGCCCGGGAGCGTCTCCCCCTCGACCTCGACGAGGTCGTCGAGCGCCAGCCCGCCGAACGTGCGCTGGTCGACGAACCGCAACTCCGGTCCGTCGTCGGCGAACCGGACCCGCACCCGCAGGTGCTTCTCGTCCGGCACCTCGCCGGGCTGCACCAGCATCTGGCCGCTCATGCCCAGATGCGCGAGCACCGCCTCGCCGTGGGACAGCTCCAGCCACAAGTACTTGCCCCGCCGCCGCGCGGCGGCGATCGTCACCCCGGCCAGCCGTCCGGTGAAATCGGCCGCGCCGAGGACGTGCCTGCGGATGGCGCGCTCATGCCGCACCTCGACCGAGGAAACGGTGCGACCGGCCACATGCGCCTGCAAACCGGTACGGACGGTCTCGACCTCGGGGAGTTCGGGCATGTCGTGCATTCTGCCGGTCCCGGCCGGCGGTTCCGGCGCCCGGGCACAGAAAACGGGGCCTGCCGGCGCACAGCCGGCAGGCCCCGTTCGCAGAGATCTCTCAGCTTTCGATGGAGGTGTCCTCGTCACCGGTGCCGAGTTCTTCGGACAGCGCGCGCCAGGCGGTCTCGGCCGCCTTCTGCTCGGCTTCCTTCTTCGTGGTGCCGGCACCCCCGCCGAGTGGGCGGCCGCCGACGTACACCGTGGCGGTGAACTCCTTGCGGTGGTCCGGCCCGGTGTCCTCGACGCGGTACTCGGGCACGCCGAGCCCCGCGGAGGCGGTCAGCTCCTGCAGGCTGGTCTTCCAGTCGAGACCGGCACCCCGCAGCGGAGCCTCGGCCAGCAGGCCGTCGAACAAGTGGTGCACGAGCTTGCGCGCGATCTCGATGCCGTGCGCGAGGTAGACCGCACCGATCACGGCTTCGAGACCGTCGGCGAGAATGCTCGCCTTGTCCCGTCCGCCGGTGAGTTCCTCGCCCTTGCCGAGCAGCAGGTGCGCACCGAGCCCACCCTCGCCGAGTCCTCGCGCGACCCCGGCCAGCGCGTGCATGTTGACCACGCTGGCCCGCAGTTTCGCGAGCTGCCCCTCGGGCAGATCGGGATGGGTGGTGTAGAGATGATCGGTCACGACCAGGCCGAGCACCGCGTCGCCGAGAAACTCCAGCCGCTCGTTCGGCGGCAGCCCACCGTTCTCGTACGCGTACGAGCGATGGGTCAGCGACAGGCGAAGCAGCTCGGGGTCGAGTACGGCCCCGAGCGCCTCGAGCAAGGGTGCGGGATCCGGCGCCGGTCCTCCGACGGGCTTACCCCCCATGGCGGCCTGCCCGTCAGGCGGGTTCGACGACCTGGCGGCCGTTGTGCTGGCCGCACGCGGGGCACGCGATGTGCTGGAGCTTGGGCTGCCGGCAGGCGCGGTTGGAGCAGGGCACCAGCTGAACCGGAGCCGCCTTCCACTGGCTGCGGCGGGAGCGCGTGTTGGATCGCGACATCTTCCGCTTCGGGACGGCCACGAGTAGATCTCCTTCAAACGGTCTGCTCGCGCTCGCGAGCGAACTGACTTCTCCCGGATCGAGCTGGACGCTCGTCAGGCTTGCTCTCCGGAGCCGTGCGCAGGCTTTCCGCCCGCGTTCTCGTCGATACGATCGACGAGCGCGGCCCACCGAGGGTCTATCTTCTCATGCCCGTGTCCGGGCTCGAGATCGGCCCACTTGACGCCGCACTCCGAGCACAGCCCGGCGCAGTCCTCGCGGCACAGCGGGGCCAGCGGCAGCGCCAGCACGACCGCATCGCGCACCGTCGGCTCGAGGTCGACCCGGTCGTCGACCAGCCGGGGGATCTCGTCCTCGTCGGTGGTCTCCTCGGTCGCCGAGCCGGGGTAGGCGAACAGCTCGGTCAGCTCCACCTCGACGTCCTCGGTCACCGGGTCGAGGCAGCGGGAGCACTCGCCGGTCGCGGCGGCTCGCGCGGTGCCGCTCACCAGCACGCCTTCGACCACGGATTCGAGCAGCAGGTCCAGCTCGACCGGGGTGCCGGCGGGGATCTCGAGCACGCCGGGCACGCCCAGCGCGGTCTCGACCGGCGCGGAACGGCGAAGCTCACGGCTCAGCCCCGCGTGCCGGCCGAGCTCACGGGTGTCGATCACCCACGGGCTGCGGTCGTCGAGCTGCG
This sequence comes from Amycolatopsis panacis, assembly GCF_003600245.1. Classification (NCBI taxonomy): domain Bacteria; kingdom Bacillati; phylum Actinomycetota; class Actinomycetes; order Pseudonocardiales; family Pseudonocardiaceae; genus Amycolatopsis; species Amycolatopsis panacis. Next base: position 52,229 of record NZ_QZFV01000079.1, on the reverse strand, counting down.
CAGGGCGGGGGGTGCGATCAGGGTTCTCGGACATCACGCCCAAGAGTACGCAGGGCGCCTGCGCGGACGACCTCAGACCTGATAGTCGTACAGCGTCGGGCGCGAGCCGCCACCGACGTTGCCGGGGGCGCGCAGGTGGTTGCGGCCGGAATCGACGGTACGCAGCGTGGTCGCGAGCAGTTCGGAGAACTCGGCCAGCTTGCCGTCCACGTAGGCGTCGCAGTCGACGCGCTGACGGTCGGCTTCGGCGTGTGCCTCGTCCACGATGCGCGCGGACTCGGCGTGCGCGGCCTGGACGACCTCGGTCTGCGAAACGAGCCGGGCCTGCTCCGCGCGGCCGTCCTCGATCGCACGGTCGTAGGCGTCGCGGCCGGCCTGGATCATCCGCTCGGATTCGGCGCGGGAGCGCTCGGTGAGGTTCTGGTACTCGGCCTGCCCGCCGGCCACCATGCGCTCGGCTTCGTTGTGCGCGTCGGCGAGCATCTGCTCGGCACGGGCACGGGCGTCGGCGAGAATCTGCTCCGCTTCCGACGTCGCGTCGGAAACGGTGCGCTCGGCCTCTTCGTTCGCGCCGGCGACGGTCTCACCGGCCTCCTTGCGCGCGGCGTGCAGCAGGTCGTCGCGCTTGTCGAGCACGTCCTGCGCGTCGTCCACTTCGCCGGGGAACGCGTCGCGCACGTCGTCGAGCAGCTCGAGGACATCGCCCCGGGGCACCACACAGCTGGACGTCATGGGCACCCCGCGGGCCTCTTCGACGATCGTGACGAGCTCGTCGAGCGCCTCGAAAACCCGGTACACGGCCACTCCCTCAAGCAGATATCCCCGTTCGCTGTGGTCCAGTCTGCCCGCTTCGCAGCCTGAACCGGTGAACGCACACTCGATCGGGCGTGTCCTTGTCCCGGGTGACCGGTGCCGTCCCGCCGCGGGCGCGACGGCACCGGCCGTACGCAGGTCAGGCGGTGCCGTCGAGCTTCTCGAAGGCGACGTAGCCGTACGGGGTGCAGGCGAGCCCACCCCCCTTGCCGGAGATCACGCAGCCGCCTTGCCGCCACCGTCGATGTCGATCGCCTGGAAGGAGGCGTAGTGGTCACCGGTGTAGAAGTACTCGCCGCCCTCGCCGGTCACGATCCGGCGGGTGCCGCGGTTGCTCGCGCCCGGCGTGGGCACCGTGTACTCGTGGTAGTAGCTCGAAGCGCAGGACGGCAGGATGCCTTCGCGATTGGTGAACACAACCCCGTCGTTCTTGGGGTACGGGTAAGGCCCGCCCTTGAGGATCAGCTGGTAGGTGTCGGTGGCCTGGGCGGGCAGCGAGGACAGCGCCACGTGCTTGAACCCGGAGAGGTCACCACAGGAGTTCTGCGCCGGAGAGGCCTGCACCGCGGGTACGGCGACCGGGGCGAGCGGTGCGGCCTCCGCGGCCGAACCGAACCCCAGGAACGCGACCAGCAATGTGAACAGGACACCGGCTATACGCGATCGATGGTTGGTCATTTTCGGACCGTAACCCGCGGCTATAGTCGCGAGGATGCCGTGAGATGAACAGCGTCCGGCGACGCGCGAAGTCCCGACGAAGGTAGGAGTCCGTTCAGGCTAACCCGCGTACGGCGACGTCCGCGACAATGCGCAGAGCGGGCGTTTCAGTCCTTCTTCGCGAACGCCGCGGTCAGCCGCTCGTACACCACCGGCGGCACGAGCTTCTCGATGTCGCCGCCGAGCGCCGCGATCTCCTTGACCAGTGAGCTGGACACGAAGCCGTACGCGGGGTTGTTCGCCATCAGCAGCGTTTCCAGCCCGGTCAGTTCCCGGTTCATCTGGGCCATCTGCAGCTCGTAGTCGAAGTCGCTCACCGACCTCAGGCCCTTCGCCACGGCTGCGATGTCGTTGTCGCGGCAGTAGTCCACCAAGAGGCCGTGCCACGAATCGACGCGTACGTTGGGCAGCTTCGCGGTGATCTCCCGCAGCATCTCCATGCGTTCTTCGACGCTGAAGAGGCCCTTCTTGCTCTTGTTCACCCCCACCGCGACCACGACTTCGTCGAAGAGGGCCGAGGCCCTCTCGATGATGTCGAGGTGCCCGTTGGTGGCCGGATCATAGGAACCGGGACATACCGCGCGACGCATGCGCGGACGCTACCAAGCCGCGACGGTCCACGTGCATCTCGTGACGGCTGCGTCACACCGTCGATGAGCGGTGGTACTCAGCCCAATAGAGCGCCGTGTCGCCGTACCGCTTGTCGCGCGTCGGTACGAAGGCGTCGGGCCACGCCGGCGCTCCGTCGCGCGACGCGCGCTCGATCACCGCAAGCCCACCGTCGGCAAGCCAGCCGTTGTGGTGGAGCGCGGTGAGCACCACGCCGAGCGCTGCTGCGTCGACTGCGTACGGCGGGTCGGCCAGGACGAGGTCGAACTCCACCGTCGCCGGCCCCGCGACCACCGCCTCCACCTGCCCGGCACGGACGGTGCCACCGAGCCGTAGATCCGCGACGTTGCCGCGAAGCACGTCGACAGCCCGACGGTCGGCCTCGACGAACCACGCCTCCGCAGCGCCGCGCGAGAGCGCTTCGAGACCGAGCGCGCCGGACCCGGCGTACAGGTCGAGCACCCGTGCGCCGTCCAGCTCACCAGCTACTTCAAGGGCGTTGAAGAGCGCTTCGCGCACCCGCTCGGAGGTGGGGCGCGTACCCCTCGGCGGCACTTTCAGCCGCCGACCCCCTGCGCTACCCGCCACGATCCTCGTCACCTCGCCATCTTCGCCGAGTCCTGTGATGTGTCTTTCGGCAGTACTTGCTGAAGCACTCACACGTGGGCGCGTAAAGTCTTCCTTCGCCCTCCAGAGGCGACCGAGCTGTTTAGGAGCGTTGCGTGTCGGAACCGCGGGTGAGACGGGCGGAGATCGCCGTCGAGCAGGCCCACGTCGACCGGGTCTACACGCGGCTGGCCGAGCTGCGCGTCCAGGCCGAAGCGATGCGGGCCAAAGGGTACGAGCTCGGGCAGGGTGCACAGCGCGAGGCGATCTTCGAGCAGGCGTCCATGCTCTTCGAGCGGGACATGATGGTCTACCACGCCAACCAGACCCTGCAGACGCTCGACGCGGAGTACGAGGGCCTGGTGTTCGGCCGTCTCGATCACCGTGACCACGAGCGGATCTACGTGGGCCGGCTGGGCATCCGCGACACCGAGTTCGACAACCTCGTCACCGACTGGCGCGCGCCCGCGGCCGCGGCCTTCTACCAGGCCACCGCCGAAGAGCCGATGGACGTGGTACGCCGCCGCGTGATCCGCTGCTCCGGCCAGAACGTGCTCGACGTGGACGACGACGTGCTGATCGCCGACGAAGTCCCCGAAGAGATGCAGATCGTCGGCGAAGGCGCGCTGATGGCCGCGCTCGGCCGCGCTCGCGGCGAGAAGATGCGCGACATCGTGGCCACGATCCAGAAGGAACAGGACGAGGTCATCCGCGCGCCGTGGCGGGGCGTCACGGAGATCACCGGCGGCCCGGGGACCGGCAAGACCGCCGTCGCGCTGCACCGCGCCGCGTACCTGCTGTACCGCCACCGACGTCAGCTTGGTGGCGCCGGCGTACTGGTGATCGGGCCGTCCGGCGTTTTCACCACATACATCTCGCGCGTGCTGCCGTCGATGGGCGAGACGAACGTGGAGTTGCGCGCGCTCGGCGAAGTACTCGACGGCCTTGAAGCCACCCGGCAGGACACCTCCACGCTGGCAGCGATCAAGGGTTCGCTGCGGATACGAAAGGTGCTGCTGCGCGCGCTGCGGGACACACCCCCGGAGGCACCCGCTGAGCTACGCGTCGTTTACCGCGGCGAGGTACTCAAACTCGCCGGACGTGAGCTGGAGAAGGTGCGACGCAAGGCGCACACGCAAGGCGCGCCGCCGAACCGTTCCCGCGTACGGGTGGCCGAGCTGCTGCTGGGCGCGCTCGCGGACAAGGCCGAGGAGTACGCGAAGGCGGACGGCAAGGAGATCGACCGCGCGGAGCTGATCAACGACCTGGGCGAGCGGATCGACTTCCACCGCTTCCTGGTCGTGTGGTGGCCGGTGCTGTACCCCGCGCAGGTGCTGAAATGGCTCGGCGACGAGAAACGGCTCGCCTCGGCCGCGAAGAGCGTGCTGAGCCGGGCCGAGATCAGCCTGCTGGCGGCCGACTTCGCGGACCGCTCGCGCGGCTGGTCGGTGGCCGACGTGGCCTTGCTCGACGAGTTGCGCGTACTGGTCGGTCCGGAGCCGAAGCGGCGCCGCAGGCAGACCGTGGTCGAGGTCGCGCCGGACCGCGTCGGCGGTGGCGCGCCGCACCGTCCGGAGCACTACGACGAGTACTCGCATGTAGTCGTGGACGAATCGCAGGACTTGTCGCCGATGCAGTGGCGGATGGTCGGCCGTCGCGGCAAGTACGCGAGCTGGACCGTGGTGGGCGACCCGGTGCAGAGTTCGTGGCCGGATCCGGCCGAAGCGGCGCAGGCGAGGGACCATGCCTTCGGGGTGAAGACCACCCGGCGCCGCTTCACACTGCGCACGAACTACCGCAACTCGGCGGAGATCTTCGACCTCGCCGCGAAGGTGGTCACCGGGCACGCACAGGCGGACGAGCTGCCTGTCGCGGTGCGCACCACCGGCATCGTGCCCGAAGTACGGCCGGTCGAAGCCTCCGCGATGGCCACCGCCACGCAGGCGGCGGTGAAGGAGTTGCTCGACACCGTCGAGGGCACCGTGGGCGTGATCACCGCGATGGACCGCGTCGAAGAGGTGGGCAGCTGGCTGGACGGGCAGACCGACGAACGCCTGAAGGTCGTCGGCAGTCTCGACTCGAAGGGCCTGGAGTACGACGCGGTCGTACTGATGGAGCCGATGGACCTGGTCACCGAGTCCTCGACCGGACGCCGGGTGCTGTACGTCGCGTTGACGCGCGCCACGCAGCACCTGATCGTGCTCGCTTCGGACCCCGATTGGCTCCCACAGCGCTGAACGCACCTTCGCGCGGGAAGGGAATCGCAGTCCCGCGCGTTACTGCTATACGTGACTTCGCTGCCTGACGTCCCGCTGTCCGTACTCGACCTGTCCCCTGTCTCGGAGGGGAGCGGGGTCGGCGACGCGCTGCGCAACACGCTCGACCTCGCCCGGCACGCCGAACGGCTCGGCTATCACCGCTACTGGCTTGCCGAACACCACAACATGCCGGGCATCGCCAGCTCGGCCACAGTGGTGCTGATCGGGCATGTGGCCGATGCCACGGAGACCATTCGCGTCGGCTCCGGCGGCATCATGCTGCCCAACCACGCGCCGCTCATCGTCGCCGAGCAGTTCGGCACGTTGGAGGCGTTCCACCCGGGCCGCATCGACCTGGGTCTCGGCCGCGCGCCGGGGACCGACCAGCGTACGGCGCTCGCCCTGCGTGGACCCGGTGGGCTGTCCGCGGACAACTTCCCCGAGCAGCTGATGGAGCTGATCAGCTACTTCGAACACGATGCGGCGCGCGGCGTCAACGCCGTGACCGCCGAGGGGAACAAGCCGCCGGTGTGGCTGCTCGGCTCGTCCGGCTTCAGCGCGCAGCTTGCCGGACGGCTGGGGCTACCGTTCTCCTTCGCGCACCACTTCGCCGCCGAGAACACGCTGCCTGCCGTGAAGCTGTACCGAGAGAACTTCCGTCCGTCTGAGGTTCTTTCGGAGCCGTACGTGATGCTCGGCGTCTCCGTGGTCGCCGCGGAAACCGACGAGCGCGCGGAGTTCCTCGCGGGCCCGAGCGGCCTCACCTTCCTGAGCCTGCGCAGTGGGCGCCCGATCGCGCTGCCCACACCGGAAGAGGCGGCGGAGTACCCGTACACGGACATGGACCGCGCGTTCCTCGCACAGCGCTTCGGCTCGGGCATCATCGGTTCGCCGGAAACCGTGCGGAAGGGCTTGGAGCAGCTGCTCACCGATACGGATGCGAACGAGCTGATGGTCACCACCATGGTCCACGGGCATCAGGACCGCGTGCGATCCTACGAGATCATCGCGGACCTCAAGAACTGACGCCCGTTTCCGCCTGGCCCGGCCAGGACGTGCGGTGGTCCCGCCAGGGGGCGGGGCCGCCGCTCGTGCTCTGCGGTGCGTGCTCTGCCGCTGGTGTTCTGCCACTCGTGTTGTGCAGCTCGGCGCCAATGGTCGGTCCCAGGAAGCAGGGACCCCGTACACGTCCGACCGGCGCGGTTTTCGCCGTTCTGCGAACCATTTTCCACACGGCGCGGGCGCACCTCCTTCTGCCCGTGCAGTTCCCCGGTTCGCTTGCCGGACGAGACCTGGAAAGGCCGGCCTCGGCGCGAAGAAGCGCAGGAATCAGCTCTTCGTCAGCACCCTCCCCACCGCGGCCAGAATCGGTTCCAGAGTGCCGACTTCCGCACTCGCGCATTCGGTGATACCGGCGCCGACGACGTCCATTCCGGACAGTTCGTCGATCGCTTCGACCAGTTCGCCGATCGTGTGGCCGCCCGGCTCCGGACAGTTCAGCCCGCCGAATTCAGCCGGGTCGAGGACGTCCAGATCCAGGTGCAGGTAGACCTGGTCGGCGCCGGCCGAGCGCAGCGCGCCGGCGACGTCGTCGTCCTGCACGGCGAGCCCGGCGGCGATGGCTTGTTCTTCCGCGGGATCGAGGACACGGGTGCCCGACAGCACCACCCGGCCCGGAACGAGCGCGGGATCGGCGGCGAACTCCTCGTCGCCCTCACCGAACAACGAACGCAGCACCATGCCGTGGAATGCGCCCGAGGGCGACGAATCCGCGGTGTTCAGATCCGCGTGCGCATCGAACCACGCGATGCCCAGCCCGGATCCGTAGCGGAACCGGGCGACGCTGACCGGGATCAGTTCCACTCCGCAATCGCCGCCGATGGTCAGCACCGGGCCTTCCCGTGCTTCGAGAGCGGCCAGGTGGGATTGCCTGTTCGGGCCGGTGAGCGAGGTCCGATTGGCGATCCCTGCCACGACGCCGGACGGCGCGGGATCCTGGCGAACATGGTGCACCGGCCGGCCGAGCACGTGCCCGGCCAACTCGGAAAGCGCGAGACAACCGTCGATCAGGCCCCGGGCACGGGGACCGATCGCACCCTGCCACTGCGGCACCGCGTTGATCAGCATGCGATCGACGCTAGCGCGCCCACCACCGTCAAGGCGAGCCCAAAATGTAGTGATGGGCCCTTTCGCTCCATTCCGGAGCGAAAGGGCCCATCACTACCGATAAAACTGGCGCGGCGGGGTGCTATTCGAGCACGATGAGGAGGTCCCCGCCCTCGACCTGCTGAACGGAGGTGATAGCCAGCCGACCGACCTTGCCCGCCACCGAAGCGGTGATCGACGCTTCCATCTTCATCGCCTCGATCGTCGCCACGGTCGCGCCGGCCGCCACCTGGTCGCCTTCGGCCACCTGCAGCGTCACCACGCCGGCGAACGGCGCGGCGATCTGCTTCGGGTTGCCCTTGTCGGCCTTCTCGGTGGCCGGAATGTCCGAGGCGATCGACCGGTCCCGGATCTGGATCGGCCGGAGCTGGCCGTTGAGCGTGGACATGACGGTCCGCATGCCGCGTTCGTCGGCTTCGCCGATGGCTTCCAGCTCGATGAGCAGCCGGACACCGGGTTCGAGGTCGACCGAGTACTCTTCGCCCGGCCGCAGCCCGTAGAAGAAGTCCTTGCTGGGCAACACACTGGTGTCGCCGTAGGCCTCACGATGGGTCAGGAACTCCTTGGCGGGCCCGGGGAACAGTAGCCGGTTCAGCGCGCCGCGCCGGTCGTCGGTCAGCTCCTTGTGGTCCTCTTCGGACAGTTCCGCCACCGGCTTCGCGGCCGATCGGCCTTCGAGTGCTTTGGTGCGGAACGGTTCCGGCCAGCCGCCCGGCGGGTCGCCGAGTTCACCGCGCAGGAAGCCGATCACCGAATCGGGGATGTCGAACCGGTTCGGCTCGGCTTCGAAGTCGGCCGGGGAGACCCCGGCGCCGACGAGGTGCAGGGCGAGGTCGCCGACCACTTTGGACGACGGCGTCACCTTCACCAGGTGGCCGAGGATCCGGTCCGCCGCGGCGTACATCGCCTCGATGTCCTCGAAGCGGTCACCGAGCCCGAGCGCAATGGCCTGAGTGCGCAGGTTCGACAGCTGACCACCGGGGATTTCGTGGTGGTACACGCGGCCGGTGGGCGAAGCGAGGCCGGCCTCGAACGGCGCGTAGATCTTGCGCACGCTCTCCCAGTAGGGCTCGAGGTCGCCGATCGCCTGCAGGTCGAGGCCGGTGCTGTGCGCCGAATGGTCGGTGGCCGCGACGATGGAGCCGAGCGAAGGCTGCGAGGTGGTGCCTGCCATGGACGACACGGCGCCGTCGACCGCGTCCACGCCGGCCTGGATCGCGGACAGGTAGGTGGCCAGCTGGCCACCCGCGGTGTCGTGCGTGTGCAGGTGTACCGGCAGGTCGAATTCCTTGCGCAGCGCGGTCACAAGCCGGGCTGCGGCGGGAGCGCGGAGCAGGCCCGCCATGTCCTTGATGGCGAGGACGTGCGCGCCGGCGCCGACGATCTGCTCGGCCAGCTTGAGGTAGTAGTCGAGGGTATAGAGCTTTTCGTTCGGATCGGACAGATCGGAGGTGTAGCAGAGGGCGACCTCGGCGACGGCGGTGCCGGTTTCGCGGACCGCCTCGATGGCCGGGCGCATCTGCTCGACGTCGTTGAGCGCGTCGAAGATACGGAAGATGTCGATCCCGGTCGCGGTCGCCTCCTCGACGAAGGCCGTGGTGACCTCGGTCGGGTAAGGCGTGTAGCCGACGGTGTTGCGACCGCGCAGGAGCATCTGGAGGCAGATGTTCGGCACGGCCTTGCGCAGCCGTTCCAGGCGTTCCCACGGATCTTCGGCCAGGAAGCGCAATGCGACGTCGTAGGTCGCGCCGCCCCAGCATTCGAGGGAGAGCAGTTGCGGCACGGTCGCGGCGACGACCGGCGCCACGGCGAGCAGGTCCTTCGTGCGGACGCGGGTCGCCAGCAGCGACTGATGGGCGTCGCGGAAGGTCGTGTCGGTGACGCCGAGCAGGGACGATTCCCTCAGCCAGCGCGCGAAACCGTCCGGGCCCAGTTCGGTGAGCTTCTGCTTGGAGCCGTCCGGCAGGGTCAGGTCGGCGGGCAGCTTCGGCAGTTTGGTCGCGGCGTCAGGGGTACGCGGGCGTTCGCCGTGGGGACGGTTCACCGTCTGGTCGGCGAGGTAGGTCAGCAGCCGCGTACCTCGGTCGGCGGAATGTCGCGCGGTGAGCAGATGCGGCCGTTCCTCGATGAACGACGTGGTCACGCGGCCTTCGCGGAAGTCCGGGTCGTCGAGCACCGCCTGCAGGAACGGGATGTTCGTAGCCACGCCACGGATGCGGAACTCGGCGACGGCACGGCGGGCCCGGCCGACGGCGGTGCGGAAATCACGGCCGCGGCAGGTGAGTTTCACCAGAAGCGAGTCGAAGTGGGCACTGATTTCCGTGCCGGAGAAGGCGGTTCCGCCATCGAGCCGGATACCGGAGCCGCCCGGGGAACGATAGGCGCTGATCATGCCGGTGTCCGGGCGGAAACCGTTCGCCGGATCCTCGGTGGTGATGCGGCACTGGAGCGCGGCGCCGCGGAGGTAGATCCGGTCCTGCGAGAGACCGAGGTCGTCGAGGGTCTCCCCGGCGGCGATGCGCAGCTGGGACTGCACAAGATCGACGTCGGTGACCTCTTCGGTCACCGTGTGCTCGACCTGGATGCGCGGGTTCATCTCGATGAAGACGTGGTTGCCCTTGCGGTCGAGCAGGAACTCGACGGTGCCGGCGTTGCGATAGCCGATCTGGCGGGCGAACCGCACCGCGTCGGCACAGATGCGGTCCCGCAGCTCGGGGTCGAGATTCGGCGCGGGGGCCAGCTCGACCACCTTCTGGTGGCGACGCTGGACCGAACAATCGCGCTCGAAGAGGTGAATCACGTTGCCCTCGCCGTCGGCAAGGATCTGCACCTCGATGTGCCGCGGTTCGACCACGGCCTTCTCCAGGAACACCGTCGGATCGCCGAAAGCCGATTCGGCCTCGCGGGCGGCGGCCTCGATGGACTCGCGCAGCAGCGCCGGGTCCTCGACCCGCCGCATCCCACGCCCGCCACCGCCGGCGACCGCCTTCACGAACACCGGGAAGCCGAGCTCGTCGGCCGCGCCGACCAGCTCGTCGATGTCGCTCGACGGCTGCGAGGAGCCGAGGACCGGAACACCGGCCTCGCGGGCGGCCTTCACGGCGCGAGCCTTGTTCCCGGTCAGTTCGAGGATGTCCGCCGACGGACCGACGAAGGTGATGCCCGCTTCTTCGCAAGCGCGGGCGAGGTCGGGATTCTCCGACAGGAAGCCGTAACCCGGGTAGACCGCATCGGCGCCGGCCTTCTTGGCGGCGGTAACGATCTCCTCGACCGAGAGGTAGGCACGGACCGGGTGCCCCGGTTCGCCGATCTCGTAGGCCTCGTCGGCCTTCAGCCGATGCAGTGAGTTACGGTCCTCGTGCGGAAACACGGCGACCGTGCCCGCGCCCAGTTCGTAGCCTGCGCGGAACGCCCGGATGGCGATCTCCCCGCGGTTGGCCACCAGCACCTTGCGGAACATGCCCGGCCCTTCCCGTTGCGGATCGGTACCGTAGGCACGTTACCCGGTTTTTCCCGCTGTCCGGGAGCTGCCGTCCAAGTGATGGACATCATGCACACCGACCTGCGTGCATGATGCGTGCGCCACGGGCCGTCGCGCAACAGTCACGCGCCGGCTGGAGGCAGCGTGCACAAAAGCCGGTTCGCTGTTCCGGAAGGAACGTTCTTGAGCAGATTCGGCGTCGCCGCTTGGACCAGCCCCGCGTTGACCGAGGAAGGCGAAGCGTCCGGGTGCTCCGCCCGGTAGATCGCGGCGGCTCCGGTTGCCACCGCGGCGGCCATCGAAGTACCGGACATCGTGCCGGAGGCGGACGATCCGGCGAGTGGCGCGGGAACGTCGACACCGGGCGCGTACAGATCGATCGATGTGCCGAAGTTGGAAAAGCTCGCGACTTGATCCTGGACGTCACTGGCCCCGACGGTGAGCGCGTCGGCGACCCTGGCGGGCGAAGTCTGCGCCGCGTCGGCGCTGCCTTCCCCGGCCGGGACGACGATCGGCATCACCGCAGCGAGGCCGCCGACCGCCTTGTCGAGCTGATCATTGGGCACGCCACCGATGCCGAGCACGGCGACTGCCGGCTGGTGCGCGTTCTTCGCGACCCAGTCCAGACCCGCGATGATGGTGTCCGTGGAGCCACCGCCGTCCTTGTCCAGTACCCGGACGGGAAAGATCTGCGCAGCCTTGGCGACCCCATAGGTGCGACCGGCGACGATCCCGGCGACCCGGGTGCCGTGACCGTTGGTGTCCGAGGTGTCCGTGCCCTGGCCGAGAAAATCCTTGCCCGGCAGGACACGGCCCTGCAGATCGGGGTGTTTGGCGTCCACGCCGCTGTCGATCACGTAGACGGTGACCTCCGCGGCGTCCGAATCGTAGTGGTACTTCTGGTCGAGCCCGCTTCGCTGATCGATCCGGTCGAGCGCCCAGCTCGGCGGATTGCCTTGGGTCCCGCCCGCCGCCCACGCCGGCGTCTGCGCGCCGGTGAGCAGCAGAAACGTCATAGTTGCCGAAAAAAGACCACGCGCCGCTCGGTTCCGCATGCCTGGGTCGTATCCCGGTCGCCATCGGGCGGCAACTCGGCGTCACACGATGGGCTGGTCCCGTGCCGGAAGCCGGTCGGCTGCGCCGCACGAGCGGGGACACTGGAGTTGCTGCCCAGCGGATGGTGATGAAGTGAGAACGCGCTGTTGCCGCCGATCGGCAACTTATCGGCGGCGAGGACATCGGTGATCAACCGGCCGATGTATCGGGCACGCTGCATGACGGCTCCCTGTCGTGAGCGGTGCTTTGTGCAGTCGCGCGTCGTGGGAATGCCGTGAAGCAGGCCGAGTCGCCAGGTGATCGAGCCTCCGGTTCAAGCTTGCGTTCGTCGAGGGCTTCGCCCCTCGGCGGCGACTGGCAACTCCTGCGTGGTGACGCAGGAGTGTGGCTGGTTTGAGATGCCGTTGCCGGAAAACGGCTACCGGCGCGGCACGTGGCTGCTGACTGACATGGTCGGTAGATAGACAAGGGCGTCGAAAGCCTGCACGACATCAACGGGTGTGAACATGTGTGCATGCCGGATGCTCGATGGCCCTGGCTCGTCGTTCGCCCGGTGTTGCCGCAAATCGACCACGCAGGGACCCGCTCCCGCCAGAGCAGATTCGACGCTGCCGTCGACGGGTGCCGGCAACTCCTGCTCAAAAACGCGGAAGCCGAGGCGTTCACCTTCATCGGGCGCGAGGCCAGTCGTGGTCCCGGCGCCGGCGGTGAGCCCGAGAGCGAAGTACTCGCCGCCGAACTCTTCTGCCAGGTGGACACCGGCCGACGGGAAGGCCATGTTCGGCATCGGAGAGAAGGGCATGCGCTGGAGGTGCCCGTTATGGGTCATCAGGATGATCTTCTTGTCGCCGCCGTGGAGTTCGTCCAGGAGCTTCACGGTCGCCGCCATGTAGGTGTCGCGCGACGAGCCTTGCAGCGACGGAGCAGTCCCGGAAGTCATGGCGGTCAGTTCGCGGAGATACATGTCGATACGGAGCGCGCCGATTGCGTGATGTTCGGCAATGGACTGAAGTTTCCGTTCGCTCCGTTGCCGATGGACCGGGGCCAGTGAGCGGAGATGGGCTGCCAAAGAAGTCAGCGCCGTTGTGGCCGCGTCGCGGGCCGGCTCGGCCATGGCCGCGTAACGGCCAGGAGCGACGGCGCTGCTCACCCCTGCGTACGGTTCGGCAGCGATGATCGCTGCCTCGACCAGGGGGAAGCAGTTCTGGGTCCACCGTCTTCAAGTATTCCCGCACGGCATTCAACGCGGGCAGCGGCGAGCCGGCCGAACTCGGCAGATCAAGACCGGCATAGTCCACCCCGCCGCGGGCGCGGAGCCAGGTGAGCATCTCGTGCACCTCCGGCTGATCACCGAGGGTGAAGGTGAATCCGTCCCGAGCGATTTCGGCGACGTCACCGGGACCGCCGCGCAACCATCGTTGCACCGAGTCGCCTTCTGCGAAGCCGGATTCGAAGCCGAGCACGGTGAACCCATGGTCCTCGACGAGACTGCGGAGCAGCCGGAACCGAAGCTCACCGAATTCGCGGATGTGGTGATTGTTCTCGCCGATCGCGACGATCCGTGCGTCGCCGAGGAGGTCGGTGATCGGGGTGGCATCGCCGGAAAACGGCGAACGGGCTCCGAGTGCTGACATCCTCGGCACACTAATGCAACTGGATTGGCAGTCGAATTTCCTGGCAGAACGACGTTGGCAGGAACATGACGCGGCGGATGATTCTCTCTTGGGGACTGAGCTTCAGCGCTCGCGAATCAGCGTTCGCGACGCCCCCGGCACGCGGGCGCCCGGCCTCAGCTCCGATCCCGCAAGGAAAACCGGTACCGGACTTCCTCCAACGTGATCCGGCCGTCCGCCACGGTGTCGATTTTCGTTCTCGGGTCGGGGGTCCAGCCGGCGCGTTCGTAGAAGCGGCGGGCTCGGGTGTTGGTGGACAGGACCCACAGGGTGGCCGTGGCAAAAGTGCCCGCCAGTGTGGTCATCGCGTGGTCGTGCAAGGCAGTGCCCAGGCCGTGGCGCCAGGCGGTAGGGAGCAGGTAGATCGAATAGAGCTCGCCCGTCTCCGGAGACGCGTCCTCGTCTCGGCTCGGGCCGGTGGCGGCGAAGCCGGCGATCGCCGAACCCTGTCCGGACGTCACGAGGATCGCGCCGTCCGGGCGGGGCTCGGCGAGGCGGGTGGCCCACGTACGCGTCGCCGATTCGATCGACAGGCCTTGTAGGAAGTCGTCCGGGAGAAGTCCTGCGTACGCGGCCTGCCACGAGCGTACGTGCACTTCGGCGATACCAGCGGCGTCGGCCGGGACCGCGGGGCGGATCAGCTCTTCTCCAGGAACTCGGCCCGTTCCAGGTCCACGACGTCGGACACCATCTGCGCGAGGCCGGGATGCGACACCAGTGCCGGATCGGCGACCACTATCTCCTGCGCCTGTGTCCGCGCTTCGGTGATCACGCCCTCGTCCCGGAGCAGCGAAAGCAGCTTGAGGCCGGAGCGCTTTCCGGATTGCGCGGCGCCGAGAATGTCACCTTCGCGCCGTAGTTCCAGGTCCAGGCGAGACAGTTCGAAACCGTCCGTAGTGGACTCGACGGCGGTCAGCCGTTCGCGAGTGAACGTACCGTCCAGCGCCTCCGTGACGAGCAGGCACAACCCGGGCACGCTGCCCCGGCCCACCCGGCCGCGAAGCTGGTGCAGCTGACTCACGCCGAACCGGTCTGCATCGAGGATCACCATCGCGGTCGCGTTGGGCACGTTCACGCCGACTTCGACGACGGTCGTCGCCACGAGGACTTCGATCTGGCCAGCGCCGAAGGCCCGCATTACGGCGTCCTTCTCGTCTGCGGGCATCCGGCCGTGCAGCGCGGCGATCTTCAAGCCCTTCAACGCGCCGTTCGCCAAATCCGGTGCCACGTCCAGCACAGCCAGTGGTGGCCGCTTGTCGCTCTTGTCCGACGGCGGCTCATCGCCGATCCGCGGGCACACCACGTACGCCTGGTGACCCTTTCCGACCTCTTCGCGTACCCGTTCCCACGCACGGTCGAACCACGCCGGCTTCTCCGTCACCGGGACGACCGACGTCTTGATCGGCGAGCGCCCGACCGGCATTTCGCGCAGCGCGGACGTTTCGAGGTCGCCGTAGACGGTCATCGCGACCGTACGTGGGATCGGCGTCGCAGTCATCACCAGCACGTGGGGACTCGTCGAATCCGCCCCACGCGATCGGAGCGCGTCGCGCTGTTCCACGCCGAAGCGGTGCTGTTCGTCGACCACGGCGAGGCCGAGATCGTGGAACTGCACGGTGTCCTGGATCAGCGCGTGCGTGCCGACGACGATGCCCGCTTCGCCACTCACGGTGTCCAGCAACGCCTTCTTACGTTCCTTCGCGCCCATCGAGCCGGTCAGCAACGTAACCCGGGTTGCGTTCTCGGCCGCCCCTAGCTCCCCCGCCATCCCCAGTTCGCCGAGCATCTCCCGCAGCGACCGCGCGTGTTGCGCCGCCAGCACTTCGGTGGGTGCGAGCATCGCGGCCTGCCGGCCGGAATCGACTACCTGCAGCATCGCGCGCAACGCGACCACTGTCTTGCCCGAGCCGACTTCGCCCTGCAACAGCCGGTTCATGGGGTGCCCGGACGACAGGTCCGTCGCGATCTCCTCGCCGATCGCACGCTGCCCGGCAGTGAGGTCGAACGGCAACCGCTTGTCGAACGCGTCAAGAATGCCACCGTCGTGGTGTGGGCTCGCCTTCGCCGGGCGAGACACCGCAGAGTGCCGACGCTGCGCGAAAATCAGCTGTACGGCCATAGCTTCATCCCACTTGAGCCGGTGCCGCGCGGTCTCCAGGTGCGCCCAGTCCTCCGGGCGGTGGATACCGCGCAGCGCGCGCTCCAACCCGATCAAGTGATGCCGCGTACGCAGCTCCTCGGGCATTGGGTCGTCGCCGACCTCCAGTACGTCCAGTACCTGCCGTACGCACTTCGCGATCGACCACGTCGGCATGCCTTGCGCAGCCGGGTACACCGGGATGATCTCGGCCAGGAAGTTGTCCACCGCCTCCGCTTCGCGCTCGGCATCGAGCAGCTCGTACTCCGGGTTGGCGAGCTGAAGCGTGTCCCGGAACGCAGTGACCTTGCCCGCGAACAGCCCGGTCTTGCCTTGCGCCAGCTCCTTCTCGCGCCACGCCTGGTTGAAGAAGGCACACGCGAGCCGACGGCGGCCGTCGGTGATCACCATGTCGAGGATGGTGCCGTTGCGGGACTTCATCCGGCGCTTGCTGATCTTCTCGATCCGCGCCAGCACGGTCGCGTGCTCGCCCAGCTCCAGCCCGGCGATGTCGGTCAGCTCGCCACGCTCGGCGTATCGGCGCGGATAGTGCCGCAGCAGATCCGAAACAGTCTCGATGCCGAGCGCACCGGCCAGCGCTTTCGCCGTTTTCGCGCCCAGCAGCAGCGGCAGCTTGTCCTGCAACTCGGCCATCGCTATTCGACCCCCATCAGCAGCACTGCGTCACTTTGGCCACTGGCATAACTCGTCAACTCCACCTCGGGATGCTCCTGCCGGAGCTGCGCAGCGAGGGCGACGGCCACCCCCGGCGGGGCGTCCGCACCGCCGAGCACGGTGACCAGCTCGCCGCCGAGCGCCAGCATCCGGGCGAGCACGCCCATCGCGGCCGCGACGAGATTCGCCTCCGAGGCCGGTGCCGGTTCGATCAGCACCACCTCGTCGTCGACCAGGCCGAGCACGTCGCCGGACTGCGCCCGGCCCACCCAGGTTAGCGACTCCTCCCGGACGATCCGAAGCTCGCCACGCCTGGTCGCGGCGGCGGCCTCGGCCATGGCGACCACGTCGTCGTTCACCCGGCGGTCCGCATCGTGCACCGCGAGCGCGGCCAGCACCTGCACCGGCGACGCACACGGAATCACGACCACTTCGCGGTCGCCCACCATCGGATGGCCTGCCGCGACGTTGGCGGCCACGGTTAGCTCGGGACCGCCCGGCAGCACGATCAGGCGTTGCCCGGCGACTTCGTTGAACAAGCCGATCATGTCTTCGACGCTGGGCGTCTCGTCCTCGGGCACAGCCAGCACCGCGAGCCCTTCGGCCCGCAACAGCTCGGCCAGGGCGCCGCCGCGGACTACTGCGACCACCGAACGGTCCAGCCCGCCACCAGGTTCGATCGGCGTGGGCGTGATCAACGGCTCGACACGGATGTGCCGCGGACGGCCCAGCTGGAGCCCCGCTTCAATAGCGGCACCGATATCGGCACAGTGCACGTGTACAGCGTGACTGCCCGAACCATCGCCGGCCACGGTGACGCTGTCGCCGAAACCGCTCAGTTCCTTGCGAAACGCGGGTAGACGGTCTTCGTCGACGCCGTCCAGCAGGTACATCACTTCCCACGCGTACGGCTGCGGCTCGGGCGTACGTACGGCTTCGAGCTCATGCGTGGGTTGCGCTGCTTCGCCGGTGATCACCGCAGCGAGCGCATCGAGGACGGCTACGAGGCCACGCCCACCTGCGTCCACTACACCGGCCTTCGCGAGGGCAGGCAGCTGTCGCGGAGTCTCTTCCAACGCCGCAGCAGCGCTGAGAGCGGCAGCATGGGCAACCTTGGCGAGCGTACGTGTCTCTCCGCGTACCGACGCGGACACAGCGTGCAACACAGTGAGCATCGTCCCGGCCACCGGGCGGCTAACCGCCCCCGTGGCGACTTCGTCGGCATGGCCGAGCGCGGCGGCGAGACCGGCGCCGTCGAGGTTCGCGCCCCCTTCGGCCCACTCCGCGATCCCACGCACCACCTGCGACAGGATGACCCCGGAGTTGCCCCGCGCATTCCGGACCGCACCACGCGCCAGTACGGCCAGCGCGGTCGCGGCGTCCGTGGCTTCGGCGCCGGCAAGAGCCTCGTACGCGCCGGTCATGGTGTACAGCAGGTTGGAGCCGGTATCGGAGTCCGCGACCGGGTAGACGTTGATGCCGTCGATCGCCGGGCGCAGTACGGACAGGCTGCGCACACAGGCCCCCGCCCAGTCCGACACCGCCGTCGCGTCGAGCACCTGCACGCCGTAACCTCCTCGCTGGTCCCCGCGAGGGTATCGACCCCGCGACGAGGCCCCGGAGACCACTGGTTACTATGGTCGAGTTGCCCGGCGCGTTCGGGCACGCATTCTTTGTCCCAGTATCCAGAGGAGTTCGACGTGGCTGCCGTGTGCGACGTCTGTGGCAAGGGGCCCGGCTTCGGCAAGTCGGTCTCGCACTCCCACCGGCGTACCAACCGCCGGTGGAACCCGAACATCCAGACTGTGCACGCCAAGATCGGCGTGTCCCAGCGTAAGCGCCTGAACGTCTGCACGTCGTGCATCAAGGCGGGCAAGGTCGTCCGCGGCTGAGCGGCGTACGACATAGGGTGGCGAGTGCTCGTGGAGGGCACTCGCCATTTTGTCGTCCGGGTGTTTTCCGGGGGTCGAACCCCCGGGCCCCCGCCAGGGGGCAAGCCCCCTGGACCCCCGAGGTGGTCGGCCCGGGCTTGGCGGTTACCGGGTTGTGGTCGTTTGAAGGCGAATGGTCGCCGGACGGTGGTCACGGGGGTGGTGGTCGCCAGGTGTCGCCAGTCAGTGGCCACTGGCCGTGGTCGCCAGCGACGCTGGCCGGCGTGAGTCACGAGCCGGTGGTCACCAGGGGGTCGCCAGTCAGTGGCTACTCGGCTCCGGTTGGGTGCCGGCGCAGGCCGGGTGAGGCGCGGGGCGATGGGCACCGAAGAGTCATCGCAAGAAGGTGGTCAGGGGCTCACGTAGGGATTCTGGTGCGCTGAGTACGCCGTGATCCTGGTTGGGCACTACCTCGTGCCGGCCGTGTGCGACGGCGTCCGCGACGGCTGCGGCGGAGGTCGCCATCCACGCCTCGCCTGCGCCGCCGGACAGTGACAGCACCGGGACAGTGATCGCGGCGAGGCGATCGGTGGGCAAGTGGTTGCCGGGGCCGCAGACCGCCAGGTCGTAGGGCAGCGTGTGGGCGAGGCTGACGAACCAGTCCCACACCGGCGTGTTCCGCATACTGTCCACGACGGCTGCCGGAGCGCCGGTCCCCTCGGTCAGGAACAGTTCGACCGCGCTGTCACGGTCTCCTTCGGCTAGCGCGGCGCTGATGCGTTCGGCCAGGTCCTCGCCGGGGCGAGGCCGTGCGTCGCCCACGATGAACGGTGGCTCGTACACGGCGAGCTTCGTGACCGGCAGTCCACGAGCGGTGGCTTCGAGCGCCAGAATCGCGCCCGACGAGTGGCCGAACAGCGCGGCCGAACCGCCCACCGCTTCGATCAGCGAAGCAACGTCGCCGACCTCGCGCTCGACGGTGTACACCGGGGCGTCGCCGCTGGCACCTCGGCCTCGCCGGTCAAAGGCGACGGCCTGAAAGCCGGCTCCACCCAGCGTCGCGGCCAGCGCTGCGACCGTGGTGCGGTCGTTCACTGCACCACCGACCAGCAGGACCGGAGAGCCGACGCCGTAGGTGTCGAAGGCGATCGAAGTGCCGTCGGCCGAAGTGACGGTGGCGGTCATGGCTGTCCTCCTGGGTTCTGGGTTCGTTCTCACCTTCGAGGTCGAAGCCCGGTACCCGGAACGGACACGCCGATCAGGGCAGTTTCCACTCCACCGGTCCGGCGCCCTGCTCGGTGAGCAACTGGTTCGCGCGGCTGAACGGACGCGAGCCGAAGAAGCCGTTGTGCGCCGAAAGCGGGCTCGGGTGCGCCGATTCGAGACACGGCACCGAGCCCAGCATCGGCCGCAGGTTGCGCGCGTTGCGCCCCCACAGAATGGCCACCAGCGGCCCACCCCGAGCGGCGAGTGCCTTGATCGCCTGCTCGGTCACCTGCTCCCAGCCCTTGCCCTGATGCGAGTTGGGCTTGTGCGGCTGCACCGTGAGCGAACGGTTGAGCAGCAGCACCCCCTGATCGGCCCACGGAGTCAAGTCGCCGTTGGCAGGCAACGGATGACCGAGGTCCTCGGTGTACTCCTTGTAGATGTTGATCAGGCTCTTCGGAATGGGGCGCACGTCCGGCGCCACCGAGAAGCTCAGCCCGACCGCGTGCCCGGGCGTCGGGTACGGATCCTGGCCGACGATCAGCACCCGTACGTTCTGGAAAGGCTGTTGGAAGGCGCGCAGCACATGCTCACCTGCAGGCAGGTACGTGCGGCCTGCCGCGATCTCGGCGCGCAGGAACTCCCCCATCGCGGCGACCTGCGGGGCCACCGGTTCGAGGGCCTGCGCCCAGCCTGCTTCGACGATCTCATGCAGCGGTCGTGCGGTCACGGCCTGCGAGCCTAGCGCGACGTACGCGAAGTCACCGGAGCGGGTCAAGACGACGCAGCTCGGACCGGAATCGCGCGCCGCGGTGTACGTACGAATCGACGACCCGCGCGATCTGCTCAGCGGAGAAGGACTTGTTGGGCCGCACCTTCGCGGGTACGCCCAATGCGATCTCGCCGAAACCGACGTACGCGCCGTACGAGAGCACAGCGCCCGCGCCAACCATGCCGCCGTCCTCGATCACCGTTCCGTTCAGCACCACCGAACCCGACCCGATGAGACAACCCGTGCCGATCGTCGCTCCTTCAACGTGTACAGCGTGACCGATGGCCGACGACGGCCCGAGGATCGTCGGGTGCCGCGAAGTGCAGTGCAGTACGCAACCGTCCTGCACGTTGGAGTCTTCGCCGATCTCGATGTACCCGTGGTCGCCGCGCAGCACCGCCTGTGGCCATACCGACGCACGCGGGCCGATACGCACGTCGCCGATCACTGTCGCATCGGGGTGCACGTACGCGTCCGGGTGGATCGTCGGTTCGCAATCACCAAGTGCGTATATGGCCAAATTCGGTCCTTCGGTCAGTCACGGGCGAGGTTTTTGCCGTAGCAACGGCTCTCCACCAGATCACCGTAGAGGCCGAAGGCGGGGATCTCGTGATAGTCCGATGAGAGATAGAGCGCAATCGCCTCTGGCTGCTTGGTACCCGTCTCCAGTACGACGCGTACGGCGCCCGCCGCCTGCGCCGTACGCTCCAGTTCGGCGAGCATGGCCCTGGCGACTCCCCTGCCGCGCGCGGACTTCACTACGTACATCCGCTTCAGTTCGACGGCTCCACCCTCGTGCGTACGCCAACCGCCGGAAGCCACTGGCACTCCATCGAGGTAGCCGACCAAGAACAGTCCCTGCGGCGGCGCGAACTCCGCCACGGCGACTGGCGTCTCGTCCTCGTTGCCGTACCGGCGTACGTACTCCTGCTGTACCTCGGCCGTCAGCTTGGCCGCGTCGGGATGGTCGAAGGCGACGATACGGATCTCCACAGCGCCAGCGTAAATGGGCGCCGGGAACCCTTACTGCTGCCAGTGTTCCCAGCCACCTGGGCGGCCGTACGCCTCGCCGTCCACGGTCACCCCGGAGCCGGGCATGGTCACCACGCCGATCTTTCGCCAGCCCTGGGGCAAATCGTCGAACGGCGGGAAGGTGGCGACCAGCGCGTGGTCCTCGCCGCCGGTGAGCACCCAGGTCAACGGGTCGGCGCCGAGCGCGCTGCCGACCTCCTGCAGCCGCGTGGAAACCTCCAGCAGACCGGTCTGCACGTCGAGACCGACCTCGGAGGCGTCCGCGAGGTGCGCGAGATCGGCCAGCAGACCGTCGGACACGTCCAGCATCGCGGTCGCGCCGGCGAGCGCGGCCTGCGGGCCGGCCTCGTACGGCGGTTCCGGGCAGCGCTGGGCGTTCACCACCCCGACCGGAGAGCGGAATCCACGGCGCAGCACGGCGAGCCCGGCCGCGGCCCAGCCCAGCCGCCCGGCCATGGCGAGCACATCCCCGGGCCGCGCACCCGCCCGGGTGACAGGCTCCCGGTCCTCCAGGTCGCCCAATGCGGTGATACTGAGCACGAGCTGATCGGCACTCACCAGATCCCCGCCGGAGACCCCGACGCCGACGCGCGCCGCCTCGGCCCACATCCCGTCCGTGATCTCCGCCACGACCTGCGCGGGAGTGTCCGGCGGGCAGGCGATACCGACCAGTACCGACGAGGGTTTCGCGCCCATCGCCGCCACGTCGGCCAGGTTCACCGCGACTGCTTTGCGCCCCACCTGCTCCGGGCTCGACCAGTCGAGCCGGAAGTGCACGCCGTGCACGAGCACGTCGGTGGTCGCCACCACCCGTCCGTCCGGCGCGGCGAGCACCGCCGCGTCGTCGCCGGGCCCGAGCAGGGTGGACGCCGGCTGCCGGCGCCCTCCGGTGATCCGCCGGATCAGCGCGAACTCGCCCGTCCCGGCCACCGAGCCGTCTTCCGGTGACACCGGTCACCTCCGCTTCCTCTAGGCCGTCGTCAGCTCGACCACCGACAGTCGGATCCCCTAGGTTTTTCCCGGGTCCGGCGCTAGTTTGCCTACACCGTTCCTACCTGCACACCGCTCGTACCGACGAAAGGGCACGCCGTGGTCCATGCATACATCCTGATCCAGACCGAGGTCGGCAAGGCGGCCGCGGTGGCGGCGGAGATCGCCGACGTGCCCGGGGTGACCACGTCCGAGGACGTCACCGGTCCCTACGACGTGATCGTGCGTGCCACCGCGGAAACCGTGGACCAGCTGGGCCAGCTCGTGGTCGCGCGGGTGCAGAACGTGGAGGGGATCACTCGCACGCTGACCTGCCCGGTGGTGCATCTCTGAGCCGTGATGCACTGGTGCGGTGGCAGACACCGACACCGGAGCACCGCCGAGGGTGGTGCTCGTCACCGCGTCCGTGCTCGTGGTCGCGCTGGCCGTCGCGGTCGCCGTCTTCGCGCTGACCCGGCCCGACGCCGAGGCCGGTCCGGCTCCGGACGGGCCGCTCCCGCTGGTCGCCGTGCCCGCCCCGCAGGCCACCGGGGCCGGCTGCACCACGCTGATGGACGCCGCACCGGCCACGCTCACCTCCAACGGCAAGCAGCTCGCCCGGCGGCCCCTCGCCGATCCGGCGCCGAAAGCCACCGCCGCCTGGGGCACCGACGATCCGGTGGTCCTGCGCTGCGGGCTCGAACGGCCCCCCGAGCTGACCCGGACCGCGCAGCTGCGGGTGATCAACGGCGTGCAGTGGCTGGAAGTCACCCAGGACCAGGCGGCCACCTGGTACGTGGTCGACCGCGAGGTCTACGCCGCGCTCACCGTGCCGGGTTCGGCGGGAACCGGGCCGCTGCAAACGATCTCCGACCTCGTCACGGCGAAACTGCCGGTCAGGCCCGTGCGGTTCTAGCCGCGATCGTCTCCAGCGATTCGCCGGTGGTGCGCGGGCCGAGCACCACGACATCCACGATCAGCAGCACCATCGCGCCCGCGACCACGGCGAACATCGTGCTCGCCCCGGCGGACCGCAGAATCGGCAGCAGCACGAACGGCATCGCCGCGGTGGCCAGCCGGGACAACGCGTAGGCCGAACCGGCCGCGGTGCCGCGCAGCGAGGTCGGAAACAACTCGCCCTGGTAGGTGTGGAAGGCGTTGGAGAACACGTTGCTGACCGCCGTGTAGCCGAAGCCGAACATCGCGATCAGCACCCCGGAAGTGGCGTAGCCGAAGGCCAGCCCGAACATCGCCATCCCGGCGGCGCTCCCGGCGATCAGCCATTTGCGCTCCATCCGCTCGATGATCGGCACGGACAGCGCGGAACCGATCGGGTAGCCAAGGAACGTCAGCGCGCTGAAGGTCAGCGACGAGACGAGGTCGAATCCCTTGGCCGCCAGCACAATCGGCACGAGCGAGCCGAATCCGTAGTAGCCGAACGACTGCAGCAGCTGGAAGACGTACAGCATCGTGGTCCGGCGTACCCACGGTGGGCGCAGCAGGGCGGAGGCCCGCTCCGGTTCCGGTGCGGACGGCTCCGGGGCCGGTTCAGGCAACGGCTGGGGCGCGCTTTCCTCCAGCCGGCGCACGATTTCGTCGGCCTCGGTCACGCGGCCGCGGGCGGCGAGCCAGCGTGGCGACTCCGGCAGGGTGAACCTCAACGCCCACACGACTGCGGCGCCCAGCGCCCCGATCACGAACAGCCACCGCCAGCCTACGACGCCGAGCGGCGTGTGGCCGACCAGCGCACGGGCGAGGAATCCGGCCGCGGGCACGCCGCAGAAGCCGATCGTGTAAGCCCAAGCCGTTGCCCGGCCACGGGCGCGCGCGGGGAGCAGATCGGCGAGGTAGGCGTCGGCGATCGGCAGTTCGGCGCCGATGCCGATGCCCGCGACGAACCGGCAGGCGACGAGCATCCACACGTCCGTGCTGAACGCGCCGAGCAGCGTGAACACGGAGTACAGCCCGAGGGTGAGCAGGAACGCCCGGCGCCTGCCGAGCCGGTCGGCGAGCCTGCCGAGGAACACCGCGCCCACGAACGCACCGACGAACGCCGAGGCGAGCACGTACTTCAGGTCTCAGCGGTGACGCCGAACTCCTTGCTCAGCACGGTGCTGATGGTCGCCGCGAGGAAAAGGTCGTAGAGGTCGAAAAAAGTGGCCACGCCTACGACTGCGACGAAGTACCGGTGCCGGCGGGTGACCGGGAGCCGGTCGAGCCGGGATGCGATCCGCACGTGCTGCCTCCTGCCCGCGGCACCGGGCCGGGCCTGACGGTAGAGCGCTCAGCGAAGTCCGGTGCCCCGGGCGAGCGCGGTATCGACGAGGGTGCTCAGCAGCGTCGGGTAGTCCACGCCGGTGACCGCCCACATCTTCGGGTAGGCGGATTTCGTGGTGAACCCGGGCATGGTGTTCACCTCGTTGATCACCAGTTCGCCGTCTTCGGTGACGAAGAAGTCGACCCTGGCCAGGCCCTGGCAGTCGAGTGCGCGGAAGGCTTCGACGGCCATCCCGCGCAGGCGCTCGGTGAGCGCGTCGCCCAGCTTGGCGGGGATGTCCAGCTCGGCGTCTTCGCCGAGGTACTTGGTCTCGAAGTCGTACCAGGCGTTCTCACCCTCGGCGAGCACCCGGATCTCCGCGGGCAGCGAGGCCTCGACCCGGCCGTCCGGGAATTCGAGCACCCCGCATTCCACCTCGCGCCCGGGCACCGCGGCCTCCACGAGCGCCTTCGGGTCGACGCGCCGGGCCAGCTCGATCGCAGCGTCCACATCGGACCAATCGGTGACCCGCGAGATGCCCACCGACGACCCGGCCCGGGACGGCTTCACGAACACCGGCAGGCCAAGGCGCTCCCGATCTTCCGGGGTCACTGTCGACTGTCCGCGGCGAAGCGCGGCGTACGTGCCGACCGGCAGTCCTTCGGCGGCGAGGAGCTTCTTGGCGTACTCCTTGTCCATCGCCGCGGCGCTGGCGAACACGCCCGGCCCGACGTACGGGAGTTCGGCCAGCTCCAGGAGGCCCTGAATGGTGCCGTCCTCGCCGAAGGCACCGTGCAGCACCGGGAACACGACGTCCACCCCGCCGAGCACCTCGGTGACCTCGCCGGGGTCGACCGTACGCAGGTCGCGGCTGGTCGGGTCGCCGGCGAGCACGACGGAGCGCCCGCTCTCCACGGACGGCAGCTCGCGGCCCTGGATGCTCAGCTGCGCCGGATCGCCGGTGCCGAGCACCCAGCCACCCTGCGGGGTGATGCCGACCGGCAGCACCTCGAAGCGGTCCGGGTCCAGGTTCGCGAGCACGCTGCCCGCGGACAGGCACGAGATGGTGTGCTCACTGCTGCGCCCGCCGAACACGACCGCCACCCGGGTTTTATCCGCACTCATAGCCGGTCACGGTACTCGGCGATCTCCGCCACCCCGAGCAGGACCGTGGTGGGACGGCCGCCCGAGCGGCGAGTGACCGGTCAACTCAGCAGCTGCACCAGCCTTGGCAACGCGGCAATCAGAGCCTCTCTCGAACAGCCCCCATAGCCCAAGGCGATGCCGTACGCGGTGGGGGTGCCGGCGAAGTGGCGGGACAGGCCGTCGAGGCGGATGGCGTGGCGTTCGGCGGCGGCGATGCGCCGGGACTCGTCTTCGGGGCTTTCCGTGGGTACGACGAGGTGCGCGCCGGCGTCGTCGCCAAGGACCGGGACGGCCGCCGCGGATAGCGCTTCGGCCAGCAGGGTTCGGCGTACGGCCAGTTCTCGGCGAAGCCGACGCAGGTGCCGGCCGAGGTCGCCGGCCCTTGCTAGTTCGACAAGCACGCGTTGCCCGGCCGGGGACGGCCGGGTGCCGGTCAGATCGCGGTAGGCGAGTACGGACTCCGCCACTCCTGCGGGCGCCACGAGCCAGCCGGCGCCGAGCGTCGGAGTGAGGATCTTGCTTGTCGTGCCAAGGTGTACTACGACGTCCGGGGCGAGCGCGGCCAACAGCGGCAGCGGAGCGACGTCGAAGCGCAGCTCGCCGTCGTAGTCGTCCTCGATCACCAGCATGTTTTCAGCACGGGCACGTTCGACAAGCTGTACGCGGCGTGCCGCGCTCATCCGGCTGCCCATCGGGTACTGGTGCGCAGGTGAACAGTACACCGCGCGCGCACCTGCTGGGATGGCGTCGGGGCGCATGCCTTCTTCGTCGACCGGAACACCCGCCACGGTCAGCCCGGCTTGACGGAATGCCTGTACGGCGCGCTGGTATCCCGGCTCCTCGACAGCGACCGCTGAGCCACGACGTACCACTGCGGCGGCCAGTTCGACCACAGCCGAAGTGGTGCCTCCTGTCGCCAGCACCGAGCCTGCCGCCAGCCCACGGTGTCGCAACAAGTGCTCGTACACGATCGCGCGGTACTCAGGGAGCCCAGCACGGTGCGCTCGCGTCAGCGGTTCTGGATCGGCTGCCGCGCGCCATGCGCGTCGCCACGCCGCGCGGTCTACCCCGGCCGCCCACGGCGCGCCCGGTGTGAGGTCGAGCATTGGTGCCGTGTCTGCTTCGGCGACGAGCGAGTCCGGCGGTACGACCGAAGCCGCGGCACGCGTCGGCGGAGTAGTGACGTAGGTGCCGGAGCCGTGGCGGCCCGCAATCCACCCTTCGGCGTGCAGTTGCTCGTACGCGGCCGACGTGACGGTGCGCGAGACGCCGAGTCGCTCAGCAAGCGCGCGGGTGGACGGGAGCCGATCGCCGCCTCGGAGATGCCCACCGGCAGCGGCCTCGCGCAGGGCATCAGCCAGCTGTACAGCGAGTGGCGTGCCCGACGTCCGGTTCAGGCTGACGGGCAACGCAGTGTCGGCATACGACACGGCTGACCTCCGTTCGAACTCCAAGTAGCCTTCTCAAGTGTAGAAGAAGTGGACGTTCAACAAGGCCACTTGGGTGCCACACCACGTACGCAGCCGCGTCAGCGAGGCAATCGCACTGTGAATGTCGTACGGCCCGGTCGGCTTTCCACACTGACTGTGCCGCCGTGTTCCACCACCAGCGACTGCACCACGGACAACCCGAGCCCGGTTCCGCCGGCTGCCCGCGTACGAGAGTTGTCGACTCGGTAAAAACGGTCGAAGATCCGCTGTTGGTCTTCGACCGTGATTCCCGGGCCGGAGTCGGTGATCTGCGCGACGGCTGTATTGCCTTCGACGGACAGGGACAGCTCCACCGCAGTGCCCTCTGGAGTGTGTACGGCCGCATTGGCCAGCAAGTTGTCCACGACCTGCCGTAGCCGTAACGGGTCTGCCCGCAGAATCACCGGCTCGTCAGGAAGCCGGGTGGTGAGCGGATGGCTGGGGCGGCCGACACGGAACGCGTCGGCGGCGGCCGTGGCGAGCTCGGTCAGGTCCATGCGCTCCGGACGCACGGGTTGTTCCGCGTCGTGTGAATCCAGGCGTGCGAGCAGCAGGAGGTCGTCGACGAGCACGCTCATTCGTGCTGTCTCGGCGCGGATTCTCGACAAATGCGCTTCGCGTTCCTCCGGCTCGTTGGCTGCCGCGTATTGGAAAAGGTCGGCGTAGCCGCGGATCGACGTCAACGGTGTACGCAACTCGTGCGAAGCGTCGGCGACGAAGCGGCGTAGCCGTTCGTTCGCCGCTGTACGCGCGGCGAGGGAGGCTTCGATGTGACTGAGCATCAGGTTGAACGCTGTACGCAGCTCTTCTACTTCGGCACCACCGCCGCTGCCGGTAGCCCGCACCGGCAAGTCCGCCGTCGCGGTGAGGTCGTGCGAAGCGATGTCGTGTGCGGTGCCCGCCATGTCGGCCAACGGCCGCAACCCGCGACGCAGCACGAGACGCCCAAAGACGACGAGGATTGCCAACGCGATGAGAAATGCCACCACTTCGGCAAGGACCAGCTGCTGCACGGTGTTGTCGAGATCAGCCTGCGGCGCTGCGCTCAACAGCACGGTGCCGGTGCCGGCGGGGTCGGTATTGACCGGGCAGGCGCGCACACGGTAGTCGCCTTCGCCGTTCAGAGAAACCGTGCGATAAACGTCACCCTGCACGGCCTCTTCGGCGATCTTCACCAACGGCTGCGGGTCATCCGGCAAGGCGCCGCCCGGTTGCGCGACCGCAGCCCCGCTCTTGACCTCGAAGACCGCGGAATACCAGGAGTAGACGTTCTCCGGATTACCCGTCGACGTACGCAGATGCGGCACCTGCGCCACCTGGCTGGTCTGCAGCTGGTCGTCGAGCCGCCGATCGAGGTAGGAGCGCATGAACTCGACGGTGAAGGTGCCGACGATCGCGAAGACCACGAGGGACAACGCCGCCAAACCCAACGCCAGCCGGGTGCCGAGCCGCGAAGCACGCCAGGCTCCGTACCAGCGCTTGGCCCAGCGTCCGATCCGCTTCACCGCCCGGCCTTGCGGACCACGTACCCGACGCCGCGCACCGTGTGGATCAGCGGCTCCGCACCGGCGTCGAGCTTGCGCCGCAGATGCGAGATGACCAGCTCGACCACATTGGACCGGCCACCGAAGTCGTACTCCCACACGTGATCGAGGATCTGCGCCTTGGTGAGCACGGACGGCGAGCGCCGCATCAGGTAGCGCAGCAGCTCGTATTCGGTGGGCGTCAGCTCGGCCGGCTGACCGTTCCGGCGGACTTCACGGGTGTCTTCGTCGAGCGTGAGGTCAGCTACCTGCAGCACCGCGGCACGCGCGGGTTGTGGCTCCGCGCCCGACGTACGCCGGAGCACTGCGCGAAGCCGTGCCATCAGCTCCTCCACCGAGAACGGCTTCACGAGATAGTCGTCGCCACCGCGCGTAAGCCCGGCCACGCGATCGGCCGTCGCGTCCTTCGCGGTGAGAAAGACCACGGGCACTGCACCGCGCTGCTCACGCAGCTTGTCGAGCACCGTAAAGCCGTCGAAATCGGGCAGCATCAAGTCCAGCACGACGATGTCGGGCAGGAAATCGGCGGCGCGCGTGAGAGCTTCGGCGCCCGAGCCGGCTGTCACGGCTTGCCAGCCTTCGTACCGTGCGACCGTCGCGACCAGGTCGGCGATATGCGGCTCGTCGTCGACGACGAGCAACCGCACCGTATTCGAGTCTCGCACCCCACCATCCTCCGTGACGCGCGCGCGAACGCGCGACCCGAATCCGAGGCAGACAGGCAGTCGACAGGTTGCGCCCAGACCAGTCACAGGTTCCGCGGCGACGCTGAACCTCGTGAACCCGAACGTGACTACCTTGCCCCGGCACAGTGCGCCGCCCAGACCGGCGGTGGCACCACGGGTTGCCGCGAAGATCTGGCTGTCGGTGTTCCTCGCGGCCAACGTGCTGCTGGTCACCGTGTTCTTTTTCGTCGGTGGGCTCTCCGATCGGCCACTGATCAGTATCGGCCGGCTGGCCGGGCTGTACGCCGCGCAGGCCATGGCCTTCCAGCTGCTGCTTGTCGCGCGGCTGCCGTGGCTGGACCGTCGACTTGGCATGGACCGCCTGACGTCACTACACCGCTGGACCGGCTTCAGTCTTCTCTGGCTGCTCGTCGCGCACGTTGTCTTCGTTGTCTTCGGCTACGCCGGGCTGGAGGGCACCAACGCCGCCAGCGAACTCGTTTCCCTGGCGACCACGCTCGAAGGGATTTTGCGCGCCATCGTGGCCTTCGTCTTGATCCTCGTGGTCGGCGCGATGTCCGTACGCTTCGCGCGCCGTCGAATGGCGTACGAGACCTGGCATTTCGTGCACCTGTACACGTACGCAGCCGTGGTCCTCGCCTTCACCCACCAGATCGCTGTCGGACAGTCCTTCACGAGTTCTCCGGTAGCGCGCGGGTACTGGTGGACGCTGTGGATCGGAGCCGGTGTCGCAGTGCTCGCGGGACGATTCGTGCTGCCGTTGTGGCGCAACGCGCGCCACCGCCTGCGTGTCGTCGCGGTAGTGCCGGAATCCGCGAACACCGTGTCCGTGTACCTGACCGGTCGTGATCTGGACCAGCTCCCCGCGAGGGCCGGACAGTTCTTTCTGTGGCGTTTCCTGACCCGGGACCGCTGGTGGCAGGCGAATCCGTTCTCCCTCTCCGCTGCGCCTGACGGCCGTACATTGCGGCTCACGGCGAAGGCAGTCGGTGAGTCGAGCGCGAAGCTGCGTTCACTGCCTGTCGGCACGCGAGTGTTCGCCGAAGGTCCGTACGGCGCGTTCACGGCGATTCACCAGCAGCAGCCCAACGCGTTGCTGATCGCGGGCGGTGTCGGCATCACGCCGATCCGCGCGTTGCTGGAAGACGTTGCGGGGCACGTGGTGGTTCTCTACCGCACACACCGACGCGAAGACGCTGTGCTCCTTCCGGAGCTGCTGAACCTCGCGAAGGCACGCGGTGGCGTCGTACACCTCCTAGTCGGCCCGAAGGAGCAGTCAGGCCCGTACGGACCGCAACTCGGACCGGAAAGCCTGTACGCCCTCGTACCTGACATCGCCGAGCGCGACGTATTCGTCTGCGGTCCGGCGGGGATGACGTCCGCTGTCCTGCGAAGCGTGCGACAGTTGGGTGTCCCAGCTGCACAGGTGCATGCCGAACGATTCAGCCTGGCTGCGTGAGGGAGTCGACGTGAAGAGGACAATTCTCGCAGTCGCCGTGTCGATTGCAGGGTTCGTCGCCGTGTGGCGCTTCGAACCCTCAGCGACCACCGTTGCCGCCTCGACGCCGACAGTGCAGACTGCGCCGTCCACTTCAACCGGCTCCAGCGGCAGCACCACCGTGACCACACAAGGCACCGCGGAGTCGACCGAGTTCGGCACGGTGCAGGTACGAGTCACCTTCACCGGAAGCCAGATCACCGACGTCGCGCTCGTACAGGAACCACAGAGCGGCCGAGGCATCGACGCTCTCCCGCAACTACGCGAAGAAGCCCTGAAAGCGCAGAGCGCGAACATCGACACGGTCTCCGGAGCCACCATGACCAGCGAGGCGTACATCAGCTCGCTGCAAGCCGCCATCGACGCGAAGGGCTCCTGATGCCCCGACATGTGGAGTACGTGATGGGCCTGCCCGTTTCGCTCGACTTGCGCGACGAAGCGGACCTCACCTCAGCCGCCGCCGAAGCGTTCGCCTGGCTGCACGAAGTGGACAACCGGTTCAGCCCGTTCAAGGCCGACAGCGAAGTGAGCCGCTACGGGCGAGGGCAGCTGTCCCCAGCCGACCTGAGCGAAGAACTCGACGAAGTGCTGTCGCTGTGCGCGTACTACGAAGACATCTCCGGCGGCGCCTTCACCGCACGGATACCCGGCCACGACCTGGATCCGTGCGCAGTGGTCAAAGGCTGGGCCGTACAACGCGCAGCCGACCGGCTGCACGCCGTGGGCGCACGTCGGTTCTGTCTCAACGCCGGGGGCGACGTCGTCACGTCCGGAGAGCCCGAGCCCGGACGACCGTGGCGCGTCGGCATCCGGCATCCCGAACAGCCCCAAGAGGTCTGCGCGGTACTGGCTTCACAGGATGGCGCAGTCGCAACGTCGGCCGCGTACGAACGCGGGGCGCACATACTCGACGGCCGCACCGGACAACCCGCGACAGGTCTGTCGAGTGTGACTGTGGTCGCCAAAGACCTCACTCACGCCGACGCCCTCGCCACTGCCACCTTCGCGCTCGGTACGGACGGCATCGCCTGGGCCGCCGAGCAACCCGGCATCGAGGTGCTGATCATCGACGAGAACCGGCGCGTGCACCGCTCCCCCGGGCTCACCCAGGCCTGAAAACTCGCTCGCGCGCAGCACCGCGACCGGGCAGACTCCGGAGGAACGACCTCAGGGGGAGCCGATGACCGCCGTAGTGCAAAACATCTCCGTCGACCGCGCAGATCCGTGGCAGCTCGCGCAGTTCTGGGCCGCCGTCAAGGCGACGGGATGACCGACTCGTTCGCGGTCAACCGGGCCAACTGGGACGAGCGTGCGCCGATCCACGCGCGTTCGGCGGAGTACGGCTTCGCGCGGTTCCGATCCGATCCCGGGCACCTGAGCGACATCGTGCGGTTCGATCTGCCGCGGCTCGGTTCCGTCGCCGGCCTCCGGGGTGTGCACTTGCAGTGCCACATCGGGACCGACACGCTCTCCCTCGCCCGGCTCGGCGCCCGGATGTCCGGTCTGGACCTTTCCCCGGCCTCGCTCGCACAGGCCCGCGCACTCGCGGAGAGCACCGGCGCGGAGATCGACTACCACGAGGCGAACGTCTACCAGGCCGTGGACGTTTTCGGCGAAGACCGGTTCGACCTCGTCTACACCGGCATCGGCGCGTTGTGCTGGTTGCCGCGAATCGGCGAATGGGCCGACGTGGTCACGCGGCTGCTGCGCCCCGGCGGGCGGCTGTTCCTGCGCGAGGGCCACCCGATGCTGTGGGGTCTCGACGACGAAGCCGAACGCGCGTGGCCGAAATACGACTACTTCGAACATCCGGAACCACTCGTGTTCGAAGACGACAGCACCTATGTCGCCGCCGAGGAGCCGCTGCGCACCACCGTCACACACAGCTGGAACCACGGTCTCGGCGAGATCGTCACCGGATTGCTGGACCGGGGCATGACGCTGACCGGGCTGACCGAGCACGACACCGTGCCGTGGAATGCGCTGCCGAACGAGATGGAACGGACCGAGCACGGCGAATGGCGGCTGCGCGACAACCCACGGCGGATCGCGGCGACCTACACCCTGCAGGCGGTGCTGTCCTCCTGAAGCCCCGCCGAGCACGGGAAAACACACAAGCTAGGGTGCCGGGCATGACTCGTCCCCGCGTCGCGGTCGCCGCGCTGGGCGGCACCATCTCGATCGCGCCCGGCGGCTCCCTCGAAGACGACGCGGTGCCCCGGCTCAGCACCGCGGACCTGCTCGGCGAACTCGGTGCCGACCTGCCGATGGAGGTCACTGCGGGCACGCTCGCGGGGCTGGCCAGCGCGTCCATGAGCTACGCGAAGCTGGCGCAGACCCGGCAGTGGGGCATCGAGCAGATCGAGGCCGGCGCCGTGGGGCTGGTGGTGGTGCAGGGCACGGACACCCTTGAGGAGACGGCGTACTTCTTCGAGCTGACCTGGCCGTTCGACGAGCCGGTGGTGGTCACCGGCGCGATGCGGAACCCGAGCCTGCTCAGCCCGGACGGCCCGGCCAACCTGCTCGCCGCGCTCACCGTCGCAGCCGATCCGCGCAGCCGGGGCCGGGGTGCTTTGGTCGCTTTCAACGACGACGTGCACGCCGCGCGCTGGGTGCGAAAGGCGCATTCCAGTCACCTGGAAGCGTTCTCCTCCGCACCGGCCGGCCCGCTCGGCATGGTCGTCGAACAGGCCGTGCACTACTTCCACCGGCCGGCGCCGCGGCCGCCCGCGCTGCCGGCCGGACAGGTCGAGGGACTGGTGCCGGTGCTGGAATCCGGCCTCGGCGATTCAGGTGAGCTGCTTTCCCTGGTGCTGAACTCAGGGGCACGCGGCGTGGTGCTGGCCGCCACCGGCGTCGGCCACGTGTCGGCCGGGACCGCGGACGTGGTCCGGTCCGCCGAGGTACCGATCGTGGTCGCGACCCGCACCGGCGCCGGGCCGACTTTCCGCGCCACCTATGGATCCCACGGTTCCGAATCGAGCCTGATCCGGATGGGCGCGACCATGGCGGGCTGGCTGTGCCCGCGGAAATCGCGAGCGCTGCTGCAGCTCCTGCTCGCCGCCGGGGTGCCGCGCGCGGAGATCGAACAGCAGTTCCGGCTCCGCGGCGATCTCGACCGCTGAGGCCCATTCGAAGCAGTGTCGCGCTTCGGCGTCGGCGAACATCACTCCATTTGGCTCACGGGTGCACGCACTCGCGCGCCCGGCTCCGGGGCCGCGAGCGGAGCACATTCGACGGCCGGTCCCCGGCGACCGCGCAACGTAAGCCACCGCATCCGGGGAATCAACAGCGCCGGAACCGTTGCCATACGCAGCCGATAGCAGCCCCAGCACGTAATCCGGAATGCACGCCGGGCCACGAGGCCGCGGCGCGGTAGCGGGCCGCGCCGTCCATCGCAACATCTCGAAGCCCTGCCCGAACAACTCTTGACGAGCCGATCATCGGGCACATCCCCGAACTGTGCCCTGAACGGCAAACCCGGCCCCGCTGCTACCACCGACACCGGAACAGCTTGCCGCAGAAAGGAATCCATCGTGTCTTCGCCGGTGCTGCCGCTGCCGGACGAGGCTTCCTGCCCGTTCGGCCCCCACCCGGAAATCGATGCGCTGCGCGAACGCCGGCCGCTGACCCGGGTCCTCTGCCCGGCGGGTATCGAAGCATGGCTGGTCACCGATTACGCCGACGTGCGCGAGATGCTCGGCGATTCGCGGCGATTCAGCAGCAGCGGTGGCGCGACAGGGCACCTGCTGGCCAGCACGCCCCCGGATTCCCCGGTCGAGGAAGGCGATTTCGCCCGGATGGACGGCGCCGACCACGCCCGGTTCCGGCACCTGTTCGCCCCCGCGGTGGGCACCGCGAAGCGGATGGCGGAGATCCGGCCGATGGTGCAGCGGATCGTGGACGAGGCGATCGACGAGCTGGCCGGCCAGGCGCACCCGATCGACCTGCACAGGCAATTCGCGAAACCCGTCACCACGGCGGTGATCGGCGAGCTGCTCGGCGTACCCGCCGAGGACCGGAAGATCTTCCACCGGACCGCCGAAGCGCAGTTCAACAACGAAACCACCATCGACGAATCCAGTGCGGCGAAGCAGCCGCTCTTCGAATACGTGCAGGATCTGATCGCGCGACGGCGAGCCGAACCCAGCGACGACGCGATCAGCATCATGATCGAGCGGGGCGCGGACTTCAGTGACCTGGAGCTGGTCAAGATGGCCGCCGGACTACTCGTCGGCGGCTACGACACCACCGCGGCCTTGATCGCGCACGGCGTGCTCGCGCTGCTCGAAGAACCCGCTC
Organism: Amycolatopsis panacis; assembly: GCF_003600245.1. NCBI lineage: Bacteria > Bacillati > Actinomycetota > Actinomycetes > Pseudonocardiales > Pseudonocardiaceae > Amycolatopsis > Amycolatopsis panacis. The sequence continues at coordinate 17,286 of NZ_QZFV01000079.1, read as the reverse complement.
AGCTCGCCCTGCTGCGGGAGGACCCGGACGTGGTGCCCGGCGCCGTCGAGGAAGTGGTGCGTCTGCTCGGCGCCACCACCGGGGTGCTGCGCATCGCGGTCAAAGACACCGAGATCGCGGGCACGCCGATCGCCGCCGGCGATTACCTCGTGGCGATGGTGCAGGCCGCGAACCACGATCCGGCCCAGTTCCCCGATCCGGGCCGGCTCGACCTGCGACGGGACAGCCGGCGCCAGCTCGGCTTCGGGCTCGGCTCGCATCTGTGCGTCGGCCGGCAGCTGGCCCGGCTCGAACTGGCCGTGGTGCTGGGCACGCTGTTCCGCCGCATCCCCGGGCTGCGGCTGGCCGTGCCGTTCGACCAGATCCCGTTCAAGCGGAACTCGCCGATCACCGGCCCGGAGCGGCTCCTGGTCACCTGGGACGAGATCCGGCCGGCCTGATCACCCGGCCCGGGAAGGACCCCGCACCGGGTCCGGCAGGTACGCGCGCATCCGTCGGCCCGCCCGGTACACGTGCACGCTGATCGCCGGATCGGGTCCGTCGTTGCGCACCTCGTGCACGTACCCCGGTCCGAACACGCGGGACTGCCCGGTGGACAGGGAATGCACCTCGGTCACCGCACGCCCGTCCGGCGCTTGGCGCGCGACGGTCTCGGTCAGCCTGCCGGAGACGACCGTGAACGCACCGGTGGCCAAGGCGTGGTCGTGCAGATCGGTGTGCTGGCCCGGAAGCCAGCTCAGCAGCCAGATCTCCTGCCCGCCGGTGCGTTCGACCAGCGCGGAGAACCGCTCACGGGGGTCATAGCTCAGCAGGCCGCCCCAGCGTTCCCGGTCCGCGGCCACCTCAAGGGCGACGCGCACCGGGTGGCGCAGAGCGGGGTCTTCGGGGCGCAGCAGGGTGTTGTCCGGAACGGCGAACATGGTGTTGGAGCGGTCCTTTGCGGAAATGTGGTGTCGAACTGGGCCGGAGCTGGGTTCACCGACAACAGCGACACGACGCGCGCTCGACCGGGCACAGGGCAGCAAAGCCCGGCCACACAGTCTTCTGGCACATCAGCATGCACTCAGTGAACCAGCACCGGCCCGCCCGGACAACCCGTCCCAACCCGTGGACTGCTCAGCGCCACTCGTGCTTCGGCGACCGGCCGAGCAACTCCGCTCCCGCCTGCCGCGGGTCGAGACCCTCGTGACAGACCCGGTGCATCGCTTCCGTGATCGGCATGTCGGCCCCGACGCGCTGCGCCAGCTCCCGGATCGACGAACACGACGCGACGCCCTCCGCGACCTGTCCGCCCGCCGCGGCCTGTGCTTGGGCGAGCGTTTCGCCACGGCCGAGCCGCTCCCCGAAGGTGCGGTTGCGCGACAACGGCGACGAGCACGTGGCGACCAGATCGCCCAGCCCGGCCATTCCGGCGAAAGTGAGCGGATCGGCCCCGAGCTTCGCGCCCAGCCGGGCCATCTCGGCCAGCCCGCGGGTGATCAGCGTCGCCATGGTGTTCGCGCCGAGGCCCATGCCCGCCGCCATCCCGCAGCTGAGCGCGATCACGTTCTTGCACGCCCCGCCCAGCTCGCAGCCAACCACGTCGGTGTTGGTGTAGGGCCGGAAATACTGATTCGAGGTGGCGCGCTGCACCGCTTGGGCGCGGTCGTGCTCGGCGCAGGCCACCACCGCCGCGGCCGGCTGCCCGACGGCGATCTCGCGGGCCAGGTTCGGCCCGGACACCACCACGATCTCCTCCGGCGGCACCTCGGCCAGCTCCGCGATCACCTCGCTCATCCGCTTGAGCGTGCCCAGTTCCACGCCCTTGGCGAGGCTGACCAGAATCGCCTCGCGCGGCAGCAGCGACCGCCATCCGGTGAGATTGGCGCGCAGGCTCTGGCTCGGCACGCCGAGCACCACCGCCTGCGCGCCCTCCAACGCCGCCGCCGCGTCAGACGTCGCGGTGACCCGCTCCGGCAGCCGCGCCCCCGGCAGATAGGCGGAGTTGGTGTGCTGCCCGCGGATCTCCTCGGCCACGCTCTCCCGGCGCGCCCACATCGTCACGTCCCGGCCGGCGTCGCCGAGCACCTTCGCGAACGCGGTGCCCCACGAGCCCGCGCCGAGCACGGTGACCCGCTGCACGTCCGCGGCGAACGCGCCCATCAGGCGTCGTCCGGCTTCTTCGCGGGCGGCTGCTCCTGCCGGATCTCGGCGAGCAGCTCGGTGATCCGGTCCATGATCACGTCGGTCACCTCACGCAGCGCCTTGGCACTGCGGGGGTTGCCACCCCGGTAGCGGGACAGGTCGATCGGGTCGCCGACCAGATGCGTCACCGTCTTGCGCGGCAACGGCGTGAACTTCTTGGTGTAGCCGTTGAAGATCCGGTTGGTGCCCCAGCGCGCGACCGGGATCACCGGCACGTCGTTCTGCAACGCCAGCCGGGCCGCCCCGGTGAACGCCTTCGCCGGCCAGCCCTCCGGGTCCTTCGTGATCGTGCCCTCCGGGTAGATCACGATCACCTTGCCCTCGGCCAGCGCCTCGTGCGCGTGCTTGAGGCTGTCGCCCGCGGCGCTGGATCCGCGCGAGACCGGGATCTGGCCCGAACCGTCGACGATCCGGCCGAGCACCGGCACCTGCTTGAGGCTCTCCTTCAGGAAGAACCGCGGCACCCGCCGCTGCCGGTGCACGAACACCGCGTCGACCACCGGGTCCAGATGCGAGATGTGGTTCATCACCAGCACCGCCCCACCCTCGCGGGGCACCTTCTCGCCGCCGCGGTAGACCCGCTTGCCGATCGCGGTCACCGGGTAGAACACGATGGCGGCCAGCCCCACCCAGAAGCCGCCCTTCTCACGCCGCGCCAAGACTCCTCCTCGAAAACCGTTCCCACCTGATCCTGCCGCGTGCCGGTTCGCGCAGTCCAGGGAGGGTGCGCTCAGCGCAGCCGGAGGGCTTTCGGGTAAAGATGGACGGGTGGACGTGGACCTGGTCGTGCCGTTGAAACACCCGCGCGAGGGCAAGTCCCGGCTGCGCGGCACGGTCGCCGCGGACCGGCACGCGGAGCTGGTGCTCGCACTGGCACAGGACACCCTGGCCGCGGTCACCTCGGTGGCACAGGTGCGACGGGTGCTGGTGGTGACCGCGGAGCCGGAGGCGCTGTCGCTTTTGGCCGGTCTTGGCGTGGAGCTGAGCACCGAGCCCGCCGGAGCCGGGCTCAACGAAGCGCTGCGCCACGGCGCGCGGCTGCTGCGGGCAGACGCGCCACGGGGCGTGGTCGGCGCGTTGCAGGCCGACCTTCCCGCGTTGCGCACGGAAGATCTGGCACGCGCGCTGGCCGAAGCCGAGGGCCGCCGCGCGATGGTCGCGGACCGGCACGGCACCGGCACCACGCTGCTGCTGACCGCGCCCGGCTGCACGCTCGACCCGCAGTTCGGCGCCGGCTCGGCCACGCGGCACATCGAGTCCGGAGCCGTCCCGCTCACCGGCGAACTGGCGTCGCTGCGCAGCGACGTGGACACCCCGGAGGATCTCCGGCACGCCGCGGAACTCGGCCTCGGCAAGCACACCGCGGCGCTGCTGCCCGCGGAGTCCGCGCCATCGCGCTGATTCGTTTGGCCGACCTTCATTACGGTCTGCGCGAACCGCAGGTTTGTAGGGAACAATGGTTGCCGTGAGCACAGCAGACGGCACTCCCCCGGCCACCGACGGCCCACCTGCCCGGCGGCGCCGGACCGGCGCGGCCAAGTCCACGGCATCGACCGCGAAGAACACCGGCAAGACAGCCGCCGCGCCGGCCGGAAAGGTCTCCGGCCGCTCGCCGTCCACGAGCGCCGGCAAGGGGAAGCGCGCCACCACCGGCTCGGCGAAGGCTCGCAAGGCGACGCCGCCGGCGAAGGCGGGCGCGGCCGTGAAATCCACCACCGCCGCCTCGCGTGCCGAAGAGGATTTCCGCGCGATCCCGTCCGCGCCACCCGCGGTCACCGCAACGTCCCCCGCCGTCGAGACGCTGCCCGACGACCGCTACTTCAACCGCGAGCTGTCCTGGCTCGACTTCAACTCCCGGGTGCTCGCGCTGGGCGAGGACGAGTCGCAGCCGCTGCTCGAACGGGCGAAGTTCCTCGCCATCTTCGCGTCCAATTTGGACGAGTTCTACATGGTCCGGGTGGCCGGGCTCAAGCGGCGCGACGACACCGGGCTGTCCGTGCGCAGCGCGGACGGACTCACCCCGCGCGAACAGCTGGACTACATCTCCAAGCGCAACCAGGACCTGGTCGAGCGGCACACCGCGGCGTTCAAGAAGCACCTGCGCCCGCAACTGGCCGAGCAGGACATCCGGATCGTCGGCTGGGCCGATCTCAGCGGCGCCCAGCAGCTGCGCCTGTCCAGTTATTTCTCCGAGCAGATCTTCCCGGTGCTGACCCCGCTCGCGGTCGACCCGGCGCACCCGTTCCCCTACATCTCCGGGCTTTCGCTGAACCTCGCGGTCACCGTGCGGGATCCCCAGGGCGGCACGGAACGCTTCGCCCGGGTGAAGGTGCCCAGCAACGTGCCGCGGCTGATGCGGGTGGAGACCGAGCGCGCCAGCCGCAGCGCCACCTTCCTGCCCCTGGAGGAACTGATCTCGGCGCACCTGGGCGAGCTGTTCACCGGGATGGAGGTGACCGAGCACCACGTGTTCCGGGTCACCCGCAACGCGGACTTCGAGGTCGAGGAGGACCGCGACGAGGATCTGCTGCAGGCGCTGGAACGGGAGCTGGCGCAGCGCCGGTTCGGCCCACCGGTTCGGCTGGAAGTCGCGCAGGACATGAGCGAGCACATGCTCGAACTGCTGCTGCGCGAACTGGAGGTGGATCCCGAGGACGTGGTCGAGGTGCCCGGGCTGCTGGATCTCACCTGCCTGTTCCAGCTCGCCGGGATCGACCGCAAGGAACTCAAGGATCGCCCGTTCGTGCCCGCCACACATCCGGCGTTCGGCGAACGCGAGACGCCCAAGAGCGTGTTCGCCACCCTGCGCGAGGGCGACGTGCTGGTGCACCACCCGTACGATTCGTTCTCCACCAGCGTGCAGCGGTTCATCGAGCAGGCCGCGGCGGATTCGAAGGTGCTGGCGATCAAGCAGACGCTGTATCGCACCTCCGGTGATTCGCCGATCGTGGACGCGCTGATCGACGCCGCGGAAGCGGGCAAGCAGGTCGTCGCGCTGGTGGAGATCAAGGCGCGGTTCGACGAGCAGGCCAACATCACCTGGGCCCGCACGCTGGAGCGCGCGGGCGTGCACGTGGTCTACGGCCTCGTCGGGCTCAAGACGCACTGCAAGGTGTCGATGGTGGTGCGGCAGGAGGGGTCGACGATCCGCCGTTACTGCCACATCGGCACCGGCAACTACAACCCGAAGACCGCGCGGCTGTACGAGGATCTCGGCCTGCTCACCGCCGACCCGAGCATCGGCGCGGACATCACCGACCTGTTCAACGTGCTCACCGGCTACTCGCGCCAGGACGCCTACCGCACCATTCTCACCTCGCCGCACGGGATCCGGCGCGGCATCGTGCGGGCGATCGGCGAGGAGATCGAACTGGCCAGGGCCGGGCTGCAGGCGGGGATCCGGATCAAGTGCAACTCGCTCGTCGACGAGCAGGTGATCGACGCGCTGTACCACGCGTCCCAGGCCGGGGTGCCGGTCGACGTGGTGGTGCGCGGGATCTGCGCGCTGAAGCCGGGGGTCGAAGGGCTGAGCGAGAACATCCGGGTCCGCTCGATCCTCGGCCGGTTCCTGGAACATTCGCGGGTGTTCCACTTCCGGGCCGGCGGCACGCACTGGATCGGCAGCGCGGACATGATGCACCGCAACCTGGATCGACGGATCGAGGCGCTGGTGCGGGTCAAGGCCCCGAAGCTGACCGCACAGCTGGACGCGGTGCTCGACTCCGCGCTGGACCCGGCCACCCGCTGCTGGGTGCTGACCTCGACCGGCGAATGGCAGCCGTTCCCGGCGGACGGCTCGCAAGTGCGCGACCACCAGACCGAACTCGCGAAGCTGCACGGAGCGGTGGGATGAGCGCAGATGTCCGTGCCGCGGGCGCCGTGCTGTGGCGCCCCGCGCAAACCGGCGTCGAGGTCGCGCTTGTACACCGGCCGCGTTATGACGACTGGTCGCTGCCGAAGGGAAAGGTGGATCCCGGCGAGACACTCGCGGCCACCGCGGTTCGCGAGATCGCCGAGGAGACCGGCTTTCATGCCGTGCTGGGCCGCCATCTCGCGCAGACCGGGTACGAGGTGCACGCGAAGGGCAATGGAAAGCTGCTGAAGAAGACCGTCGACTACTTCAGCGGCAAGGCGATCTCCGGTGCGTTCGCACCCGGCGACGAGGTGGACGAACTGCGCTGGCTCGCCCCGCAGGAAGCCGAACGGCTGCTCACCCGCGACACCGACGTCCGGGTGCTGCGGGAATTCTGCGCGCTGCCCGCGGACCTCACCACGGTGTTGCTGGTCCGGCACGCCAAAGCAGGCAAACGCGACGACTGGACCGGCGACGACGACCTGCGCCCGCTGTCGGAAGCCGGCCGCCGCCAAGCCGACGCGCTCCGGGAACTGTTGCCGCACTACGGCCCCGACCGAGTGTTCTCCGCGCCACGGCTGCGGTGCGTGCGTACGGTCTCCGGGGTCGCCGAGGACCTGGGCACCGAAGTCCGGCACGAACCCCTGTTGTCGGAAGAGGGCTACTGGCCCGACCCGACCCGCGGAATCAGCCGGCTGCTGGCCATCACCGCGGCCGGTGGCACCCCGCTCGTCAGCAGCCAGGGCGGCGTGATCCCGGACCTGGTGAGCGCCCTCGCCGACCGCGACGCCCTGGACCTCCCGTCCACCAGCGGCGGTGTGGTGCCCAGCAAGAAGGGTTCGCTGTGGGTCCTCTCGTTCCGCACCACGGCCGACGGCCCGGTCCTGGTGAGCGCGGACTACCACCCGAGCCCGCTGCCCTTGCCGGCGCCGTCCCGCGCCTGAGCGCGATCACGCGGCCGTAGGCGGGGATCTCGGCCTCCCGCCTGCGGTCCGCGGGCTTTGTATGCCAGGTGCTTCGACTGCCTCGGTAGCGGCGAGGCCGCCGTGCCACCAAGTCTGTGAAGGGTCCCTTCACGGACTCTGAGTCCGTGAAGGGACCCTTCACAGCCCTCTTCCCAGGCACCCACGCCGTGCTGCTCGACGCCATCGCCCTCAACGAATTCCTCGCTCCGCTGCCGAAGTGATGTCCGGCCACGAAAACCTCACCATCATCGAGACACCGCGGCCGGCCGGCCACCACACGCCTGCCACGGCGCTGTGGGCAAGACGCGCCACAGACGCCGGCCACCGCAGCCCGCACCACAGGCGCGAGTGGGCCAGACCCACCCATCGCCGCTACATGAGCGCCCAAACCACCGCCCTGCACCACATCCCCGGCGACCGGCCAAACCCACCACATTCACCCCCACCGGTGCCGGTGCCCACCGGCTCACGCCGTCACCCGGACCCCAGCCTCTCCGCCCCGTCACGCGCCCGGGAAACCCGCCCAGCCACCACAAACAACTCGCCACCCCCCGTCACGCCGCCACGATCTTGAGGCAACCTCACGCCGAATGCCAGCCCCGCTCACCCACCCGCACACCGGCCACACCACGAACCCCCGGTGGTCACTTCCGGACAGCCCAAGCACGTTCCCTTCTCCGTCCTCGAACACCCCATCCCCATCCCGCACCACCGCACCCGCCGCCGCATCCGCATTCCGCGCACCGCCCGCCACCACACCCACCGCCCCGAACGCCGGTTTCCCCTGCCCAGCCCCACGTTCCCGCCCTCGCCACCGCGCTCGGCGGACCACCACCATTTCCACCCCGCCCGCAGGTCACCGGCTTTCCGGCCGCCGATCACCGTTCCGGGGAAAGCCCGCGACCGATCATTCCACCCGCTTCCGCCCCATACCATCGAAGTCCCCGCGCCGATCATCGAGCCGGCCCGGCGACCGCCCGGAGGCGCCACCGGCCGCATATCACCGCCGCTATTCCGGAGCCGTTCGGATTGTCCGGAGATCGACTCTTCCCACCCCGCCGCACACCCGCATTACTTCGATCGTCGAACGGGATGTTCCCCATTAACCCCACCCCGGTTCCCTTTCCCCGGACCGGCCACCGCGTCCGATAACCCCCGTTCGGCCGATCAAGACCGGTGCAAACACGGCAGGGCCCCGACCCTGGGTGGGTCGGGGCCCTGCCGTGAAGCACCGCCGTAAGCGGCGCTTTACTACTTCTTCTTCGCCGCCGTGGTGCGCTTGGCGGGCGTGGCCTTCTTCGCGGTCGCCGTGGTCTTCTTGGCGACCGGCTTCGCCGCGGCCTTGGTGGCACGCGTCGTGGTGGCCTTGGTCGCGGTCGCCCGCGTCGTGGTCGCCTTGGTGGCGCGCGAAGTCGTGGCCTTCGCGGTGGTGGCCCTGGCCGCGGTGGGCTTGGCCGCCCGCGTCGTGGTCGCCTTCGCGGCCCGGGTGGTGGTGGCCTTGGCGGGCGCCTTCGCCGCGGTGGCGCGGGTCCGGGTCGTGGTGGCCGCCGGGCGGGCCGCGGTCGCCCGCGTGGTGCCGGCCGTCCGCGTGCTCGCGCTGGTGGCGCGCTTGACCGCGGTGGCCTTCGGCAGCTTCTTGGAGCCGGAAATGACGTCCTTGAAGGTGGTGCCGGCACGGAAAGCGGGCACGTTGGTCTTCTTGACCCGCACGGACTCACCGGTCCGCGGGTTACGCGCGGTCCGGGCGGCGCGGGCGCGCTTCTCGAACACCCCGAAGCCGGTGATGTTCACCTTCTCGCCCTTGTTGACCGTCCGGATGATGATGTCGACGAGACCGTCGACCGCCTGCGAAGCAACTTTTTTGTCGCCCAGACGCTCCGACAGCGCCTCGATCAGCTGGGCCTTGTTGGCCATTCCAGTCCTCCAAGAAGAACTCTTCGTCCACGGCCACGTCGGCCGACTAACGCACACGGTATTACCAACGCAGCACAAATTCCAAACGGCACGCGGAAATTTCCCTTGGCCCGGGTACTGTTCCGCCTCCCGTGGGACCCGGGAGCTGCCGTCCGGCGCGGGTGAAGAGCGTGCCCACCGGGGCCTGAATTCCCTTTCTGAGCAGGGAATTCGCGCCCCGGTGCGGGGTCAGGAGGTGGCTGCGGGCAGGGTCACCGGCTTCCACGCGGGCCGCGCGGACTCGAACGCGTCGATCTCCTGAGCATGGCGCAACGTCAGTGCGATATCGTCGAGTCCTTCGAGCAACCGCCAGCGGACGTAGTCGTCGATCCGGAAGGCCGCGGTGAAGTCCTTGGCCCGTACGGTCTTGGTCTCCAGGTCGACGGTGACCTCGGTGCCCGGCTCGTTCTCCAGCAGCTTCCAGAGCAGTTCGATGTCGGCCTGCTCGCACTGCGCGGCCACCAGACCGCCCTTGCCGGAGTTGCCGCGGAAGATGTCCGCGAAGCGCGCCGAGATCACGACCCGGAAGCCGTAGTCCATCAGCGCCCACACGGCGTGCTCCCGCGAGGAGCCGGTGCCGAAGTCGGGTCCGGCCACGAGCACCGAGCCGCGGGAGAACGGCTCGGTGTTGAGGATGAAGTCCTCCTGGGCGCGCCAGGCGGCGAACAGGCCGTCCTCGAAACCGGTCCGGCTCACGCGCTTGAGATAGACCGCCGGGATGATCTGGTCAGTGTCCACGTTGGACCTGCGCAGCGGCACCCCGATGCCGGTGTGCTGGGTGAACGGTTCCATGGTGGGAACTCCTCTCGGGGGTTCGGGACGGCCGCTCAGGCGGTGGCCGGGGTCAGGTCGGCCGGGGAGGACAGGGTGCCCCGCACGGCCGTGGCGGCGGCCACCAGCGGCGACACCAGGTGCGTGCGCCCGCCCTTGCCCTGCCTGCCTTCGAAGTTGCGGTTGGAGGTGGAGGCGCTGCGCTCGCCGGGGGCGAGCTGGTCCGGGTTCATGCCCAGGCACATGGAGCAGCCCGCCTGCCGCCATTCGGCACCCGCCGCGGTGAAGACCGCGTCCAGCCCCTCCTCCTCGGCGGCCTTGCGCACCCGCATCGAGCCGGGCACCACGAGCATCCGCACCGAACCGGCCACCTGCCGCCCGCGCAGCACCTCCGCGGCGGCGCGCAGGTCCTCGATCCGGCCGTTCGTGCACGAGCCGAGGAAGACGGTGTCCACCGCGATCTCGCGCAGCGGGGTACCGGGCACCAGATCCATATAGGACAGGGCCTTCTCCGCGGCGAACCGTTCGTTCTCGTCCGGGATCGCGGCCGGGTCGGGCACCGCGGCGCCCAGCGGTAGTCCCTGGCCCGGATTGGTGCCCCAGGTCACGAACGGAGTCAGTGCGTCGGCATCGAGGCGCACCTCGGCGTCGAATTCCGCGCCCTCGTCGGTGCGCAGCTCGCGCCAGGCGGCCACCGCGGCGTCCCAGTCGGCGCCCTGCGGGGCGTGCGGACGGCCCTTGAGGTAGGCGAAGGTCGTCTCGTCCGGGGCGATCATCCCGGCCCGCGCACCGGCTTCGATGGACATGTTGCAGATGGTCATCCGGGCTTCCATCGACAGGTCTTCGATGGCCTTGCCGCGGTACTCGAGCACATAGCCCTGCCCGCCGCCGGTGCCGATCTTCGCGATGACGGCGAGGATGACGTCCTTGGCCGTGACGCCCGGCTGCAGCGCGCCGTCGACGGTGATGGCCATCGTCTTGAACGGCCGCAGCGGCAGCGTCTGGGTGGCGAGCACGTGCTCGACCTCCGAAGTGCCGATACCGAAGGCCATCGCGCCGAAAGCGCCGTGCGTGGAGGTGTGACTGTCCCCGCACACCACGGTCGTGCCGGGCTGGGTCAGGCCCAGCTGCGGTCCGATGACGTGCACGATGCCCTGTTCGGCATCGCCCATCGGATGCAGCCGGACGCCGAACTCCTTGCAGTTCCGGCGAAGCGTGTCGACCTGGGTGCGCGACACCGGATCGGCGATCGGCAGGTCGATGTCCACGGTGGGGACGTTGTGGTCCTCGGTCGCGATGGTGAGATCGGGCCTGCGCACGGCGCGCCCGGCCATCCGCAGCCCGTCGAACGCCTGCGGGCTGGTCACTTCGTGCACCAGATGCAGGTCGATGTAGAGCAGGTCCGGCTCGGCGCCTTCACCTCGGCGCACGAGGTGGCTGTCCCACACCTTTTCCGCGAGGGTGCGGGCCTTGCCGGTGGTGGTGGTCATTCTCCGGCTCCTTCCACGGGATCGGCCGGGAGCACGGAACTCGGGTGAGCGCGGGGCGAGCCGCGCCCCGGGTTCGGTTTTTCCCAGATTCTGGACTTCCCAAAGTACGGGAAGTTAGTATCGCGTCGTGGGACAGCATAGCGGTATCGGAGTACTCGACAAAGCCGTGGCCGTACTTCAAGCGGTCGCGGAGGACCCCTGTGGCCTGGCGGAACTGTGCACCCGCACGGGTCTTCCCCGGGCGACGGCGCATCGGCTGGCGGTCGGGCTGGAGGTGCACCGGCTGCTGCGGCGCGGACCGGACGGCCGCTGGCGCCCGGGCACCGCGCTCGCCGAACTGGCCGGCGGATCGACCGATCCGTTGCTGGACGCGGCGAGTTCGGTCTTGCCGAAGCTGCGCGACATCACCGGCGAGAGCGTGCAACTCTATCGCCGCGACGGCGTGCAGCGGGTGTGCGTGTCGACCGCGGAGCCGCCGAGCGGGCTGCGCGACACGGTGCCGATCGGCTCGCGGCTGCCGATGACCGCGGGCTCGGGCGCCAAGGTCCTTGCCGCATGGTCGGATCCGCACACCCAGCGGACGATCCTGGCCGACGCGGTGTACGGCGAACGCACCCTTCTCGAGGTACGCCGCCGTGGCTGGGCGCAGAGTGTCGCCGAGCGCGAGCCGGGAGTGGCCAGTGTCTCGGCCCCGGTACGGGATTCCTCCGGCGCGGTGGTCGCCGCCGTTTCGGTCTCCGGGCCGATCGAGCGCATCGGGCGCAAACCGGGTGCCCGCTGGGCGGCCGACCTGCTCGCTGCGGCGGACGCCTTGCAGGAACGGCTCTGACCCCGGCCGCTCCCACCACCGTCGGGCCGTCTCCCCGCCTCCGCGGCGGCGAGGCGGCCCTTTTCCGGCCCGATCGTCCTCAGTAGACCGATCGGCACAGTCCTCGCCGCGGCGCCCCGCCGGCGGTCCGCGGCACCGGGTGCCGTCACCCGCCGGGATCGCGACACGCCGCAGGGAAAACTTCGCCCCACCGGTTCCGATCCGCTTGCCCCACACCGGCCCGGCACCCGGCCCACATCCGGCGCCGACCCGCCCACTTCGGCAAAACCCCAGCACAGAGGCTGTCTACATAGGACAGAACGGGCCGATTCCGAGCTACTCCAGCGTTCCGGTGCGGGGAAGCCGCCGCCCGCGCGGAGTATGCCTAACACCTCGATCTCACCCGAAAATGCCAGGTCCCGATTGGACTTGCCAAGCCGGTGGGTGATAATGACCTCGTTCGGCCTTATGGCCGTAGAAAACCAAGTTCTGGTTGGAGGAACTGGAATGGCCAACAAGGCCCAGCTGATCGAGGCGCTCTCGGAGCGCATTGGCGACAAGAAGGCTGCCGCGGAAGCCGTCGACGGTCTCGTCGACATCATCATCCGCACCGTCCACAAGGGCGAGAAGGTCACCATCACCGGCTTCGGCGTCTTCGAGAAGCGCGCCCGCGCCGCTCGCACCGCGCGTAACCCGCGGACCGGTGAGTCCGTGCGGGTCAAGAAGACCAACGTGCCCGCTTTCCGTGCGGGCACCACCTTCAAGGACGTGATCTCCGGCTCCAAGAAGCTGCCGAAGGCCACCGCCGTCAAGCGCGCGACCGCCACCCGGGCGACCGCGACGACCACCACCCGCGCCGCGGCCGCCAAGCCGGCCACCACGCGCACCCGCGCCACGGCCGCCAAGGCGCCCGCCGCGAAGGCGACCGCGACGAAGGCGAAGGCCACCACGACGCGCGCCACCAAGGCCGCGCCGGCCAAGGCGACCGCGGCCAAGGCCACCGCCACGAAGGCGACCGCCGCCAAGGCGAAGGCCACCACGACGCGCGCCACCAAGGCCGCGGCGAAGCCGGCCGCCAAGAAGACCACGGCGACCGCGAAGAAGGCCACGCCCGCCAAGCGCACCACCACCGCCGCGAAGAAGAAGTAACACTCTTCACCCGGCACCGGAACAGGCCCCGTCCGCTCCCGGACGGGGCCTGTTTCCGTCTCTGCGGGTCCCGAGTACTCCGAATCGACCGGGCCCGCATTGTCGAAACGGCCATAAAATTCGGTACGAATGCGCACTGTCCCGCAGATCACTACCGTGAATCCACACCATCCCAACGCACCACAGCCCGATTCCGGCGCCCCGAAACCCCTCACCCAAGATGGCCCCAGGGGCCGGGTTTTCGTTTTCCGGCCGACCGGAGCCATTCCTTTCCGTATCCATTTCAGTACTATCCGTACACGGGCAGTGTTCCCCGTCACGTCTGAAATCCCCGGCACACAAGGGAATTCCGGTTGTTACCCGAACGTGACGAGCGCGCTCGGCGGCCGCCCGCCGCCACACCGGAAACGCCCCGGGAAGCACACCCGTTTTGCCTGCGCACACCGGTTTTTACGGCCACATCCGGCACTGGGACGCGGAGTCGGTATCCGGCGCGGCCGAAGTCGGTGCCCGGTCACGAAAACCGCGTCCGATCGGTAAACCGGCATCCATCTCGGCACCGGCATGTGGTGAATTATGCAATCATGTCGCCCGGCAACGACCGGAGCTCGAGGACATGAGAGACCATTGCCGATAGTTCGAGTGGAAAAGCTGTTCAAGGTGTTCGGCCGCCGCCCGGCCGAAGCGGTGCGCCGGCTGGAGACCGGGATCGACCGCAAGGAACTGGACCCGGGTGTGACCGCGGCGGTGATCGACGCCTCGTTCACCGTGGAGCGCGGCGAGATCTTCGTCGTGATGGGACTCTCCGGTTCAGGCAAATCAACCCTGCTGCGCACGCTGAACGGGCTGCTGCCGGCCACGTCCGGCCGGGTGCTGGTGGACGAGCAGGACCTCACCACGCTGTCGCCGGCGCAGGTACGGGAACTGCGGCAGCAGCGGATGAGTATGGTGTTCCAGCACTTCGCGCTCTTCCCGCACCGCACCGTCGCGGAGAACGTCGCGTACGGGCTGAGCGTGCAGGGCGCCCCGCGGGAACGGCAGCTCAGCCGTACTGCCGAAGCACTGGAGCTGGTCGGCCTGGCCGGGTGGGAAGACCGGTTGCCGGGTGAGCTTTCCGGGGGCATGCGCCAGCGGGTGGGCCTGGCCCGCGCGCTCGCCGCGGACACCGAGATCCTGCTGATGGACGAGGCGTTCAGCGCGCTGGACCCGTTGATCCGCAAGGAGATGCAGGACCAGCTGCTCATCCTGCAGCGGCAGCTCGGCAAGACCATCGTGTTCATCACGCACGATCTCAACGAGGCGATGCGCCTCGGCGACCGGATCGCGATGATGCGCGACGGCCGGATCGTGCAGGTCGCGACGGCGCAGGAGATGCTCACCGCGCCGGCCGACGAGTACGTCACCAAGTTCGTGCGCGACGTCGACCGCACCCGGGTGCTCACCGCGGCCACGGTGATGGAGCCCGCGGGGGTTTCGTTCACCACGGACACTTCCCCGGCACAGGCACGGGAAACGATGCTCGGGCATGAACTCACCGGGGCACTGGTCATCGAGGCAGGCAAGTTCGCCGGCTCTGTGACCCGCGGCGCGGTATCGGCGGCGGCCGAACGCGGCGACGCGACGCTCGCCGAGGCAGTCGACCGCGAAGCCGCGCGCACCGCACCGGAAACCCCGGTCGCCGACCTGTTCGGCGTCTCCGCTTCGGCGCCGGCACCGGTGGCCGTGGTGGACGGGGACGGTGGATTGCTCGGCATGGTCACCCAGCAGTCGCTGCTGCGTTCGCTGAGCATCCCCGAAAACGCGGAAGAGGAGGTGGACGCGCATGCGTGAGCTCTTCCTCGCCGACGGCTGGCACGTGCCGCGGATCCCGGTCGGCGACTGGTTCGCCTCGATCGTCGACTGGCTGACCAACAACATCGGACCGTTCTTCGACTTCGTCGACACGGTCGTCAAGGGCGCGGTCAACGGGCTGGCCTCCGGGCTGACCTGGCTGCCTTCCCTGGTGCTGGTGGTCATTTTCGCCGCACTCGGCTGGTGGGCGCGCGGCTGGCGCTTCGGCGCCGGCTCGCTGATCGGGTTCGCGCTGGTGGACGGGCTCAGCGAAATGCACTCGGCGATGGAGACGCTGGCCCAGGTCCTCGTCGCCGGGCTGGTCGCGGTGCTCATCGCGGTCCCGACCGGGATCGCCGCGGCCCGCAACGAGTCGGTGAGCCGGGTGGTGAAACCGGTACTGGACTTCATGCAGACGCTGCCCTCGTTCGTCTACCTGATCCCGGTGGTCGTGTTCTTCTCGATCGGGCCGGTGCCCGGGGTCGTGGCCACCGTGGTGTTCGCGCTGCCGCCCGGGGTCCGGCTGACCGAACTGGGCATCCGCCAGGTCGACCCGGAGATGGTCGAGGCGGGCGAGGCGTTCGGCTCGCCGCCCCGGCGGATCCTCACCGAGATCCAGATCCCGCTGGCGATGCCCTCGATCATGGCCGGCATCAACCAGATCATCATGCTGTCGCTGTCGATGGTGGTGATCTCCGGCATGGTCGGCGCCCCCGGCCTCGGCGCCGAGGTCTACGCCGCGGTCACCAGCCTCAAGATCGGCCAGGGTTTCGAGGCCGGGATCGGGGTCGTGGTGCTGGCCATCTACCTCGACCGGCTGACCTCGACGCTGGGTGCCCGCTCGGCCGTGGGCCGGGCCCGCCGCCGTACCGCGGCCGCCTGAGCACCCACCGCCTGTGAAGAAAGGACGAACGATGCGGACAACGAAACGGCTCACCCGGATCCTCGCGGCCGGGGCCGCGATGACGGCGCTGGCAGGCCTCACCACCGCCTGCGGCGGCCGGGCCGCCGAATCGGGCAACACCCAGGAAGCCAAGACCATCACCATCGGCTACATCGGCTGGGACGAGGACATCGCCCTGACCAACCTGTACCAGACGGTGCTGGAGGAGAAGGGGTACAAGGTCGAGGCGAAGCTGCTCGACGCGGGCCCGATCTACGCCGGTCTCGCCAAGGGCGACGTGGACCTGTACCTGGACTCCTGGCTGCCGGTGACGCACAAAAAGTACTGGGACCAGTACAAGGATCAGCTTGAGGACCTCGGCGTCTGGTACGACAAGGCGACGCTCAACCTGGCCGTGCCGGAGTATGTCAAGGACGTCAACAGCATCGCCGATCTCAAGGACAAGGCGGGCCAGTTCGACGGCAAGATCACCGGCATCGAGGCCAGTGCGGGCGAGAGCGACATCGTGCAGAACAACGTGCTCTCCCAATACGATCTGAAGGGCAGCATCACCCTGCAGAACTCCTCGACGACCGCCATGCTCGCCGCGCTGGACGGCGCGATCAAGGGCCAGAAGCCGATGGTGGTCACGATGTGGCACCCGCACTGGGCCTACTCGCGCTACCAGCTCAAGGACCTGCAGGACCCGAAGGGCGCGATGGGCAAGGGCGAGCAGATCCACGCGATCGGCCGCAAGGGCTTCGGCAAGGACTTCCCGGCGCTGACCGACGTCGCCAAGAAGCTGAAGATGAGCGACGCTGATCTCGGCTCCCTGGAGGACGCGATCCAGAAGGCCGCGAAGGGCCAGGAGAAGGCCGCCGCGAAGCAGTGGGCGGACCAGCACAAGGAGTTCGTGGACACGGCATTCGCCGGTCTCTGACGGAGCGTTTTCCGGACGGTCCCGCATCCCTTCCGAGGGGTGCGGGACCGTCCTGCTATCCGGGATTCGGTTGTGGGGCTATCGTCCGCCGAGGTCTACACCGGACTCAAGGAGCGTTATTCAAAACCCCAGGCTATTGAGAAGAAGAACAGTCCGCGCGTGGCGTCGTAGGCGTCGCGGTAGGTGGAGTAGGGGCGGCGGTAGTCGGTGTGAAGTATTCGCCAGTTTTTGAAGTGTGAGACGACTCGTTCTATGGCTGCGCGGAGGGCAGATATTTCGGCGTTACTTTCTTTGTCTCGTTTGCTGAGTTCTCCTCCTTTTGGCTTTTTTCGCGGGGTGACCAGGCTGGTGCCTTGGTAGCCTTTGTCGCCGATGCCGCCGCCGGAGTTTCGGACGACCTCAGCAATGGGTGTCTCGTCGAACGCCTTCTTGTCGTGCGTTTTTCCGGGGAGTGGGTCCG
>NZ_QZFV01000078.1:0-76042 GCF_003600245.1 Amycolatopsis panacis | reverse complement strand
TGGTGGTGGTGGGCAGCCGGGGCCGGGGCGGGTTCACCGGGATGCTGCTCGGCTCGACCAGCCAGGCATTGATCCAGCATGCCTGGTGCCCAGTGCTCGTGATACGACCGGAGCGCAAGCAGTGACCATGCCCGCCGCTGCGGCGGCGACACTCGGCGACGCCGAACTGGCGCAGATCGACGCACAGTGGCGTGCGGCGAACTATCTGGCCGCCGGTCAGATCTATCTGATGGCCAATCCGTTACTGCGGGAGCCGTTGCGGCCCGGGCAGATCAAGCCGCGCCTGCTGGGACACTGGGGCACCAGCCCCGGCCTGACTTTCGTCTACGCCCACCTGAACCGCGCGATCCTGGAACACGGCCTCGACGCGATGATCGTGACCGGTCCCGGGCACGGTGGTCCGGCATTGCTGGCGAGCACCTGGCTGGAAGGCAGCTATTCGCAGCTGTGGCCCGAGGTCTCGCGGGACGAGGAGGGAATGGGCAGGCTGTTCCGGCAGTTCTCCTTCCCCGGAGGGGTACCGAGCCACGTGTCCCCGCACGTGCCAGGGTCGATCCACGAGGGCGGTGAACTCGGCTACTCGCTGGCGCACGCGTGCGGTGCCGCGTTCGACAACCCCGGTCTGGTGGTCGCATGCGTCATCGGGGACGGTGAGGCCGAGACCGGGCCGCTGGCGACGAGCTGGCAGGCGAGCCGGTTCCTCGACCCGCGCCGCGACGGCGCGGTGCTGCCGATCCTGCACCTCAACGGGTACAAGATCGCCAATCCGACGGTCCTGTCGCGGATTCCGCCGTCCGAGCTGGACTCGTTGCTGCGCGGGGCCGGCTGGGCCCCGAGCTACGTCGAGGGCGACGAACCCGCGCCGATGCACCAGGCCATGGCCGCCGCGCTGGACGCCGTCGTAGCCGACCTGGCCGCGTTGCGGCGCCACCGGGGAGGACGGCCGTGGCCGATGATCGTGTTGCGCTCGCCGAAGGGCTGGACCGGTCCGGCCACAGTGGACGGCGCGCAGGTGGAGGGCACGTGGCGGGCACACCAGGTGCCGCTGGCCCGGGTCCGGGAGGATCCGGAGCACCTGCGGCAGCTTGAGTCCTGGCTGCGGTCGTACCGGCCGGATGAGCTCTTCGACGACCGGGGCCGCCCCACCGCGCCGGTCACCGCGTTGATCCCGCGCGGTGACCGCCGGATGGGCATGAGTCCGCACGCGAACGGCGGGGTCCTGGTGCGCCCGCTCGCGCTGCCGGTTGTCGCCGAGCACGTCGTGGAAGTCCCGGAGCCGGGAGCGGTCACCACGGAACCGACCCGGGTATTGGGCCGGTTCCTGAGGGAGGTGTTCCGGCGCAACGCGGAGCAGGCGAACTTCCGGCTGTTCGGGCCGGACGAGACCGCGTCCAATCGGCTCGACGCGGTGTACGAGGTGACCGGGAAGGCCTGGCAGCTGCCACCCGGCCCGGCGGGAGATCACCTGGCATCCGACGGCCGGGTGATGGAAGTCCTTTCGGAACACCTGTGCCAGGGCTGGCTAGAGGGGTACCTGCTCAGTGGCCGTCATGGGCTTTTCTCCTGTTACGAGGCGTTCGCGCACATCGTGGACTCCATGGTCAACCAGCACATCAAGTGGCTGCGAGTACACCGCGAGATTCCGTGGCGCCGTCCGGTCGCGTCGCTGAACTACCTGCTGACCTCTCATGTGTGGCGCCAGGATCACAACGGCTTCTCCCACCAGGACCCGGGTTTCGTCGACCACGTGGCCAACAAGGCCCCCGAGGTCGTGCGGGTGTACCTCCCGCCGGACACGAACACGCTGCTGGAGGTGGCGGCGCACTGCTTGCGTAGCCGGGACTATGTCAATGTCGTGGTGGTGGGCAAGGATCCGGCACCGAATTGGCTGGACGCGGGGGAAGCGGCGTTGCACTGCGCGCAGGGCGTCGGCATCTGGGAGTGGGCGAGTACCCACCCGGGCCGGGAACCGGACGTCGTTCTCGCCTGCGCGGGCGACGCACCCACCCTCGAAGTGCTCGCAGCCGCGTCCATTCTGCGGGCGAGCCTGCCCGAGCTGGCCGTGCGAGTGGTGAACGTGGTCGATCTGATGCGGTTGCAGCCCGCGGGAGAGCATCCGCACGGCCTGGGCGACCGGGAGTTCGACGCGGTGTTCACCCCGGACCGTCCGGTGATCTTCGCCTATCACGGCTATCCGTGGCTGATCCACCGCCTGGCCTACCGCCGGACCAACCACGCCGGGTTCCATGTGAGGGGCTATGTCGAGCGCGGCACCACGACCACACCGTTCGACATGCTGGTACTCAACCGCATGGATCGCTTCCAGCTCGTGGTGGACGTGATCGACCGGGTGCCCGGTCTGCTCGCCACCGCGGGCCCGCTGCGGCAGCGGATGACCCGCACGCGGGAACGCCACCGGAGCTGGATCACCGAGCACGGCGAGGACCTGCCCGAGGTCCGGGAATGGCGATGGCCCAGGCGGTAGCCGGGCGGCGCGATGAGTAGTGGGGTGGCGGTGATCGTGACGATCGCCATCACCCCGTCTTCGACTTCACGAACGGTTTCCACGATTCGGCGAATTCGGTGGCCGCTCTGGTCGCGACCAGAGCGGCTCGTCCCGGGCAGGCACTGGCGCTCGCCGCGGTCTGCCACGTCGCGGGTCCGGTACTCGCCGGGACGACGGTGGCCGACACGGTCGGCGGAGTGGTGCCGCTGCCGCGGCCGGACGTGCCTCCCGCGGGAGCCGCGGTTGGTGTGCGGCGTGGAATGGCCTTGGCGAGGACGGCGAGTCGGCCGGAGTCGCTACCGCAGGGTGTACCCCGCGGAAAGGGTGCACGGAGGCGAAGGTCATTTGTCCGGAACTCTGTCGCAGCTGAGCTTGCGGGAGACGATGCGTGATCTGCAGTCCTGATCGGCACCCGCGACAAGATGGACGGCCTGCTCACGGTCGCGGCCACCAGACCGGGACTGTTCACCGGTGTGCCCGCGCGGCTTGAGGAGACTTCATCGGCGGGCTGCGGGTGCCGGTTGGCGTGCCGCTTCCGGAGTGATGATCACCACCGGACAGCGTGAGTACCGCACGCACTCCCGCGAAACGCTGCCCAGCAGCAGTTCCCGCGCCGGCCCGGTGCCGCGCGCGCCGACCACGAGGAGGTCGGCGTCAGTGGCCGCGGTGACCAGTTCGGTGGCCGGGTCTCCTCGTGATGTGGTGACGGTGACTTCCGGCGCATCGGGGTATTCCTGCCGGATGCTCGAGACGTGGTCGCGCGGCAGCGGCTCGGTACTCGGCTGGCGTCCATGAGGTTGGAGCGCGAATGATGTCCCCGGCAGCAATCCTTCGGCGGGCCGGACCACGACGGCGTGCACACGGTCCCCAGGCTGCGCAGCCACGCCGAGGGCCCACCGCAGCGCCGCATCGCCGTGTGGTGAACCGTCGACACCGACGATGATGAAGCGACCGGGGGAGTTCATGAAGCGCCCCTTTCCTCGGCTTCCGGACGATCGTGCGGCAGAGCGTGCGCGCGCGGATAGGGCCGGAGGTCATCGGCGGACTCGGGAATGGTGACGGTGTGGGTGGTGACTTTCGGCCTTCTCGATCCTGCGGAGTACTTCGGAGCCGCCGGTCGTCCTCCGTCGACGCACGACACGGGCCGTGGCGCCGGGGAATGGCCGAGGTGGGCACTGGTGAACCCGGTGCGCGCGATCACCTGTTCGCTGATCCTCACCGTGATCCTGACTGCCACTGTCCACATCAGACACAGTGCGGAGCCCGCGGGCAACCGATGCGATCGAATGGCGCCGGGATGGTGGTCCTTCGAAGTCGTGACGGCCGGCTGGTACAGCGCGCGGCCACCCGAGGCGATGCTGCGAGCAGCATCCACGGACTCCCACGGAGATCGCGATGAACGTTCCCGTTCCCTCGGCCATCGACCGGGCTCTTGCCGCCGCGGTGCGTGCTCCGTCTCCGCGGAACACCCAGCCGTGGCGGTTCGCCGTGGACGGGCCGCGGATCGAGGTGCGGCTCGACCCGGACCGGATCCTCCCGGGCGCGGATTCGGCCGGGTGGGAGGCCCGTCTGGCCTGTGGCGCCGCGGTCTGCCACCTGGTGCTCACCTTGCGAGTGAATGGTGTGCGGACTCGCCTGCGGATCCTGCCGGACCGGTCCGAGCGCAACCTGCTGGCTGTGCTCACGCTCGAAGGAGGAATTCAGGCATCCACAGTGGACCGAAGCTCTTCGGCGCGGTGTTCCGGCGGCACACCGACCGGTGTTCGCTGCTCGATCGGCCGGTTTCCGCCGCTGCTCAGGAGAAATCGCGGTTCGCGGCCCGGACGGAGGGCGGGCAGCTCGAGTTCTTGGACACTTCGAGCCGATATCCCCGGGTCACGGAACTCCTCCGGCGCGCGGAATTCGCGCAGGCCAGCGATCCGGCCTTCCCCGCGGAGACCGAGAGGTGGGCGGGACCGGAGCCGGGCCTCGCCGATGATGTGCCCACGACGGTTTCCGTACCTGAGGGTGACGCGCCGGGTGTCCTTTCCCCTCGCTCCTCGCGCGAGAGCCAAGCGACGGCACCGCGGGAAGCCGGGCAGGGCCCTGTCCTGACCTGCGATCGCGGTGCGCCCGCCGAGGTCCGGGCGGGGATGGCCCTGCAACGCGTCCTGCTGACCGCGACCGCCGACGGCCTGGCGGCCTCGGTCCTCTCCCAGCCGTTCGAAACGCCCGGCACACGTAGGCAACTGCTGGCACTGTTCCACGGCCTCGGACAAGTGCACGCGCTCTTGCGGATCGGCTACGGGCTGCCGGTGCGCACGACCGCGGACAGGCCGGTCACTGAGGCGGCAATGGTGCGGGCGGAGCCGGACCCGCCGGTCCGCCGACTGTCCGATCAGGACAGTCCGGCCGCCGGGAGAACGCGGAGGACGTCCTGATACGTGACCATGCCGACGAGGGTTCGGCCCTCTACTACCGGCAGCGCGCGAACTCTCGCTTCGGCCATGTGGTTGGCGAGATCGGCCACGTCGAGATCCGCCTGCGCAGCCAGGTCGGGTGCCCGCATGACGGAGGCCACGACGCGATTGCGGCCGAGCAGCACCTCGGCGTCGGGATCTGCCTGATCCGGGAATCCGGCACGGATCAGATCCTCCTCGCTGAGCAGCCCCAGCAGGTTGCCCCGGCTGTCGACGACCGGCACCGTGGTGAAGCCGTGCCGGGTCATGAGCCGTGATGCCTCGGCGAACGATGCCGTGGCAGTCACCGCGATGACCGGTGTGGTCATGATGTCGCGCGTCTGCATTGTGGGTCTCCTTTCCTCGGGAGTCGCTTCGACGATCACCTCATCTGCCGCGGTGAGCCAAGGGTCTTTGGTCCCCGCTGTCATCCCCGCCAACCGGGTCCGGCGACCTTGCTGTATCGGGCAGAACGCCTCTTCGCGGCCGGCGCCGGGCAGATTCATTCTGAGGAGGATGAAGGGGCTGGAACCACGGAGGTGGGAGACATGGGCCCGTCTGCGAACCGCCTATGGCGGTGGTGGCGTCTGCTCGTTCCCCGGCGTAGGTCTGTGGCCCGGTCATCGGACCGCGTTCAAGCCGCGCTGCTGCTGGTGTCCGTCTTGATCGGCCTCGCGGCGATCCCGTTCTGCGCTGCCGCGGGTTCCGAGCTGTACGCCAGGCAGAAGCAGGTGTCGGTCCACCAGCTCGCGGATCGCAGTCCGGCTACCGCGACTCTGCTGGCCGACGGACCGCCGGTCACCTTCGGCGGGCGCAGCGGAGTCCTTGCCGGCTCGGCGCCCACGGAGGCGACCTGGCGGGCACCGGATGGCAGCCGCCGGGTGGGGATGGTGACTGCCGAAAGTGGTACCCATCGCGGGGATCAAGTCCCGACCTGGATCGACCGCTCGGGCCAGGTGGTCGCACCACCGTTGACAGGGCCGGGTGTGCTGGCCGACGCGGTGTGTGCGGGGCTGAGTCTCTGGGTCGCGTCATGCTCGGTGCTGGCGCTGCTGTGTGCTGCCGTCGTGTTCGGGCTGAACCGGCGTCGCTGGGCGGAATGGCAGCGAGAGTGGGACGACTACCAGGCAAAGCGTATGCGTTCCTGACACGGGCAGGTCGTGGGAGGTCGCCGGGCTAGGCCCGCAGTGCTTCCGGGTTCACACCCAGCTGCTGGGCCACCCGCGCGATCGCGCCCTTCCCGCGGCCGAGCTCCCGCTCCAGCTCACGCACCATCGCCATCGCGCGCTCCTTCAACTCCACCGGGTACTTGCTTGGTCGTGCCATGCCGTAGATCCTTCCCAGATCCAACGGCCTCCAAGATCACCGGGGTGGTCCACCTTGAGTCTGAATTGGACGGTCACGTGTCCCGTTTCTTGGCCTGCCGTTGTGTTGGAGATCATGCCGCCTGCTAGTGCCGCGAATGGCGGATCAGCAATCCTGGAATGCCTGTTTGTGTGTCGCGGTGGCGGTGTGGTTATTCGGGGTGGTGGCGGACCGGGCCGACGCGGATGTCGGGTGGTCGGCGCGGACGGGTCGGATGCACGCGCACCGGGATCGACGTGGACCCCGGTTCCGGCGGTGGCGCGGCTACCGGATGCTGGCGGTCGTAGGTGGCGCGGTGGTGCGGGTTGCGCAGCAGGGCGTAGGCGGCCAGGACCTTGGCCAGGCGGGCGGGATCGGCGGGTTCGTCCAGGGCATCGGGGTGCAGTGCGCGGACCAGGGCTCGGTAGGCGGCGGCGATCTCGGCGGGCGTGGCGGCGCGGGCGATGCCGAGTATCTGGTACGGGTCGCGCGGCGGCGGGGAAGGCGATGGCGGCATGAGTCAGCGTCCCTCGTCACGTTCGGTGTTGCCGGCTGATCCGGACTCACGATGATCCGGTGGGGGCAGGGTGTTGAGGTGGCTGAGCGCGGTGTGGATCTCGCGGGCGGCGCGCTGCCCTTTTTCGAGGGCGTGGCGCAGGGCGGCCAGCTCCCGGCAGGCGTGCGCGACGTGCTGGGCCGGGTTGGTGTCGTCGTCGGTGTGCAGCCGGTAGCGCTGCGGGTAGCTGCCGACGTGGGGTGCCAGCGTGGCGGCCAGTTCGCCGAGCGCGCCGAGGAGGTGGATCAGCTGCCAGGTCCCGGCGCGCACGGCGCCGGGAAGGGGTGGCCGGTCGGATTCCCCGCGCTCGCGCACGGCCTGATAGACGGCGCGGGTGGCTTTGTCCAGCGCTGCGGTGATCGTGCTCGCCGTGGATGGCGACGATGGTGGGCGGGTATCGCTCATCACCAACACCTCACGTGGCGGTCGGGGCCACAGTTGATCGTCGAGGCGGTCGTCCGGCGCGGCGCTGGTCGGCGGGGTCGGCTTCGATGACGTCGATCGGCTCGGTGACCGGCTCCACGACGAGGTCGAACTCGTCGTCCGGGGAATCGAGATCGGGCTGGGCGGGGCGCAGTTGGTCGGCCACGTCGTTCCAAGGCTTGTCCAGGCTCATCACGATCCTCCCTTTGTGGGCTTGGTGCCTGCGGGGTGGGGACGGAGGTCGTCGAGTGCGGGGGCGAGCAACAGGGCGCCGGTGGT
Organism: Amycolatopsis panacis; assembly: GCF_003600245.1. Taxonomy (NCBI): domain Bacteria; kingdom Bacillati; phylum Actinomycetota; class Actinomycetes; order Pseudonocardiales; family Pseudonocardiaceae; genus Amycolatopsis; species Amycolatopsis panacis. The sequence continues at coordinate 68,496 of NZ_QZFV01000078.1, read as the reverse complement.
CAGGCACCCGTGCAGCGCGCGCAGGTCCGCGAGGACCTCGGTGCTGGTCTCGGGGTCGTGCCGGTCGGTGAGGGTTGTGGTGTGGTCCATCACCGCGGTCACCAGGTCCGCGAGGGCGGTCGTGACCTCGTGGGTTCCGATGATGGCGGCGGCGATGTCGACCGCGTCGGGTGCGTCGGTGCGCAGGGCGGTCACGGTGTGGGCGAGCAGGCGTCGAGCATCGCCGAGCGTGGTGATCAGCCCGCCGTTGGCCGACGTGGCCCCATCGTGGGGATGGGTCTTGTCGAGCATCGGTTCCTCCCTCCACTCCGCGCTGTCCCTGTCGTCGGTCCGCTGGGGGGCGCGACGGTGCTGAGCACTGGCGGTGGTCAGCACCGGTTGCGGCCTGGCCCCGGAGAACCAGTGTGGTCTCCGGGGCCGATGCGCGCTGGACGTGCTCAGGCGTTGATCTGCTTGGTGTCGCTGCTGGCGCTGATGGCGATCTTGCGGGGCTTGGCGCGCTCGGCGACCGGGACCCGCAGGGTCAGCACCCCGGCTTCGTAGTTGGCCTGGATGTGCTCGGCGTCCAGGGCCTCGCCGAGGAACAGTTGCCGGCTGAACACCCCGCGGGGCCGTTCGGCGACCTGGTACTCGGCGCCCTCCGCGGCCGGGCCGGGACGCTCGGCCTTGACGGTCAGCACGTTCTGCTCGACGTCCAGGTCGATGGAGTCCGGGTGCACACCGGGCAGGTCGAAGGCGACCACGTACTCGTCGCCGGCGCGGTAGGCGTCCATCGGCATCGCCGCCGGGCGGGTCAGCGTCCCGTTGGCGCCGAAGAACTGCTGGGTCAGCCGGTCGAGCTCACGGAACGGGTCGGTTCGCATCAACATTTGCAGAGTCTCCTTCCACACCATCTGGTTCGGGATCGGCGGTTCCACCCGCCTCTCGTTCTTTACAACGGTCCACTCAAGTTTCCTGTTCCCGGCAATACAAGATTTTCGGTTTCTGCTGCGTGAGGTCTTACCTGAACAATCCAATGCCCGCCGCAGCGCGCGGGCTGTGGCGGGCGGATCGGACTCAACTGTCGAGGAAGCGGAAGACGCGACTCATCCCGGAGGGCCTGCGACGGGCGATCGGTGTGCGAGTCGTGCCGGGACGTATCGCCTGGATTGCGTCACGAGACGCCGGGCCGGCGTTTCTTCGCGTGTGCCTGCCGGCGAGCACCTCGGCTGATTGTCCACAGTGGACTCATTCACACCTATACGCCGTGCCCTCCCGTCATCACCTCCTTGCCGGCCACCAGATTTTCTCCGATCGTGTTCCTTCGACGGCCTCCGCGCGGCTCTCGCACGGCACCGCACGGGGTGGCGGAGGAGACCGCTCCCGAGCCCCCACCTGGCGGACCGTGCGGGCGAGGTCACCTCGTCCCGCCCACGCAGGTGAACCGAACCTGCCACCGGCATAGCCGGGGCGAGGGCGGTGATCCCGCGCGGGACGCGATGGACGGCGTGGGGGTACCTCGGGCAGCTCACCAGCGGCACCGAAGTTGGCGGCGATGATCGCGTCGAACTCCGTGCGCACCCATGCTGGGTCGGCGCAAATCAGTTCGGCGAAGCCGTGCTGCCTGGTCTCCGACAGGCTCCCGCGTTCGGTTCCCGCAGGGTGGGGAACGCTCATGCCGTCCATCTCGATCACTCCCAGGGTCACCGTCACCAGGTTCCTGACCGATACTTTTCTTATAGCGCTGACTGTAGATTGTGTCAAGCGTGCGCTGAAGATAATCTGGAGGAGCTGGGCCACTCGCGGTGGCCTCCCGGCAACGAGGAGGAGTGCCTCGCCTGTGGCGGTGAACAACCTCGACAACCTCGATGATCTGGACTACCCGGCGTTCACCACCGGGCAGGCCGCGGACCTGCTCGGCGTGCGGCAGGCGTTCCTGCGCAGCCTGGACACCGCCAACCTGCTGCGCCCCCAACGCTCCGAAGGCGGACACCGCCGCTACAGCCGCCGCCAACTCCACCTCGCCGCCCGCATCCGCACCCTGTTCGACGAAGGCCACAGCCTGGCCGCGACCGCCCGGATCATCGGGCTGGAAGACGACCTCGCCGCCGCGCACGACCAGATCGCCGAACTGCGCGGCCAACTCGGCACCAACACTGAGCAACAACACTGAGCAACAACACTGAACAGTGATCACCGGGCACGACGCGTTCCGGTGACCCGTCGGTGCCCGCTCCGTCAGCCGTTACGACCCGTCGAGACTCGGCTCGCGCCCGGCCCAGTCCGCGAGCCGGCGGATGACATCGGTGCTCACCGCCGCGCTGGGATCCCGGCGCGCGTCGGAGGACGTGCCGGTGAGCACGGCGCGCAACCAGGTGGCGACGGTTTCGGGCGCGGCCAGCACGTCGCCACTCAATGACGCGGTGATCAGCAGGTCCTCCCCGCAGCCGGTTTCCATCGCGACCGCCCAGCCGCGCTCGGCGGTCCAGATCAGCGCCGCGTCCCGGTCTGGATGGTTCGGCAGCCTCTGGTCCAGTGCGATGTAGGCGCTGGGCGCATCGGCCCACTCGCACCAGGCCGCTTCCGCTCCGGCGCCCACCGCGGCGGCGATCCGGGCGGTGTAGCGGCGTAAGCCGTGTTCGGCCAGCTCGGGCGGAACCTCGTTGTCCCCTCCTCGTCCGTCAGCGTGTTCGACGAACGGCATCGGGATCACCGCACATTCCCGGTCGACCGGACCGCCAGGATCTTCCGCTCCTGCGGGGTAGGTGGCCGGGTGTGACAGGCGGGCGGTGTGGTGCGGCTGTTCAGCAGCCAGAATCGTTGTCACTGATGTCCTCGGGTGGGGGTGGTCCGCGGGTAGCGGACGGTGCCTACGCGGCGGCTGCGGACCTCGCGGCGGACTGGGCAGCGGCGAATGGGAGGCTGATGTTCGTGCTGGACCGGCGTGTGCCGATCATTGTCGGTGCGCCGGCGAGTCGTCAGTGCTCTGTGCGCAGACTGCTGGCCGGGCAGACTGCTGGGTGGTCCCGGCTGTCTGTCGGGACCACCCAGCATCGACGATGCTGCCAGTACGGTTCGCCGTTTCATCGCGCCGTTGTGGCGCAGGCGGACCCGGGGGCGGCGGCCCGCGGTGTCGTGTTCATGGTGGCGAACGGCCTGACGGCACGTCCCGCGTTGTCCTCCTGTGATCACCGTCCTTTCCTGGCTGTTTCCGGAATTTCGGTCATGGGCAGTGGTCGCGGGGGCCGGCGACCGCCCCCGGCGCCCTACGACTCCGCCCATCCGCCCGCACCGGCGACGGATCGATCCTGCCCACGTCGTCCGCGACGGCGGTCGCCGTGGCCACCATCCGAAGGGCCGGCTCGGCGGGGTCGGTCTCGGCGGCGTGACCCGGTCCCAGTTCGCCTGCACGGCTCGCGTCGAACTCGGCGCGTAGCAGATCCTCGTCCGCGCACAGCTGGGCGAGGAACTCCTCCTGCGGGTCTGCCCACGCATCCGACACCCTGGCGATCACGGCAACCGGGCTAGGCGTTGATCTCCTTGCGGGCGGCCTGCCCGCCGCTGATCTCGATCTTGCGGGGCTTGGCCTGTTCGGCAATGGGGATCCGCAGCGTCAAGACACCCGCCTCGTAGGCGGCCTTGATCTGGCTGGTGTCCAAGGTGTCACCGAGGAACAACTGCCGGGAGAACACGCCCAAGGGCCGCTCGGACACCTGCATCTCCACCGACTCGTCGGTCACGGTGGGCCGACGCTCGGCCTTGACGGTCAGCACGTTGCGCTCGATGTTCAACTCGATCGCGTCCGGGTCGACGCCGGGCAGATCGAAGGCGACGACGAACTCGTCCCCGGCGCGGTAGGCGTCCAGCGGCATCGCCGTGGGACGCGACCAGGTTCCCGCGGCGTTGTTGAACACATGCTGGGTCAGTCGGTCGAACTCGCGGAACGGGTCAGTGCGCATCAACATGACGTTTCCTCCCTGTCGTGTCGGCTCTGGTGTCGACGCACACGACAGGTCTATCATGTCGTTGAGATGATGACAAGTGCCGATGTCGCCGAAAGGATGACATGCTGAATGATCGTGGCGGATACGCCGCCGTTGAGGCTCTCGCCCTGGTCCAGGGCGTGCTGGCCCGAGCTCGCGCGGGCGCGATGAGTTCCGCCGAGCTCGTGGCGGCACTCACGCTGCTGCGCGAATTGCGGGAAGAGTTGGCCGACTGGGAGCCAGAGCTGATCACCGCGGCCCGCCAGCAGAAGGTGAGCTGGGCTGCCCTGGCTCCCGCGCTCGGCGTCACCAGCCGCCAGGCCGCCGAACGCCGCTACCTGCGCCTGCGGCCATCCGACACCGGCGAGCGGACCGGCGAGGAACGGGTCCGCGCCCAGCGCGACAAACGCGCCGGTGACCGGGCGGTCGCCGCATGGGCTCGCGACAACGCCGCGGTCCTGCGCCAGCTGGCGGGGCAGGTCAGCTCCGTGCGGGGCCTGTCCCCGCACGCCCAGCACCACGTCGACCAGGTCAGTCAGGCCCTCGCCGAGGACGATCCGGCCAGCCTTCTGCCCCCGCTGACGGACACACACACCCACCTGAAGGCAACACACGCCAGCCTGGCCGCCCAAGTCCAGTCCCTCACCGACCAAGCGACGCAGATTCGCCACACCACCCACCTGATGCGGTCGAGCTCGCCCCCGGCAGCGGAGCACTAGACCAACAGCCCCGATCGTCGATCTCGCCGTCGCCAGGGACCTCAGCGAGGCTCGGTGGCGCTGGACCGGTGTCCGCGGGCCACGCGACATCGTCCTATGTGGACGGCGGCCGGCGAGTCGGGTGCGGGGTGGGGATGCCGAGTTCGGCGAGGATGCCGGCGACGGCGCGCTCCATGGTGTCATCGACTGGTGGCCACGCGAGCAACACAGTTGTAGCTGGTCACCGCCCAGCACAATGCTCTATCGAGACACGGCAACAAAGCAGAGAGAATACGGCGCAGCCAGCAGGAGTGGCTCCACGTGCGGAACGCGCCAGGGGTACGAGGTCGCGAGCTGACCGAGCTGGCCACCTGGCTCTATCCGGAATCACAACGGGCGCCCGGCGGTCACGTACTCGCCGGCCCTGGCTGGCTGCTTGATCAGCCAGTCCTCTTGGAGTCGGTGCGGCTGGCGTGGTCCGACGGGCAGCGGCCGACTCGCCCGCTGGGATCGTTGGAGCACGTCCTGCCGCTGATTGAGCGGGGCCAGCTGTACGCGGGTTACAGCCGAGCGGTGCGGGACCTCGTCCGACCACGGCTGCTGGAGAACCGGCTGAGCTACCGGCTACTTGGCCTGTAGTCCGATCACGGACTGGCGTTGAGATTCGGGACCACCACCTTCTTCGAGGTGTTCGAACTCAAGCAGGCCCTCGCGCACGAGTTCAAGGCTGCGTGGCTGGCCTCGCACCGCTCAGTGCCCGGCTGGGACGCTCTTCCCTTGCGCGCGGCGATCGGTGATCCTTTCGACCCTCAGCAGCTGCTGATGTCGCCGGGGATCAGCACGCTGACCATCCGGCGTGACAGGTCGGACGGGCAGCACCGATTCGTGCTGCAACCAGGCCTCAGGTAGCCTGACACCACCTCATCGCCCCTGTCCGTCAAAACGGGTCAACCCCATATCCGCGACGAATTGAACCTCATCGGAGCCAGGTGATCGCCAAGGTACCGTGAGTCTGGCAGACCTTGTGCGTGCTGGTGCCGGTAAGAACCGGCACTGCAGCTGTTCAGGTGGTTGGTGAAGGTGTTGATGTCAAGGGGTTTCCTGTGATGGCGGCAAGGATCGCTTCGAAGGCGGTGAGTCCGTGTTTGCGTTCGGTCGAGACGCAGCCGCGGACCCGTGCCCCGGCCTGCCCGCTGGCTTCGGATCGGAAGGTTCCGGAGATCTTCAGTGAACCTTTTTCGTGCGCCCAGCAGACAGGAGGTTGACCGTGTAGGAGGTTGATCTTGTGTCGTCAGCTCGTCGTCGCTTGCCGGTGTGAGTCCGGTCCGGGTAGCTGTCAGGAGGCCCGGTAGCAGACTGGCGGTCTCGTTTGGAAACGGGCGGGGTCGAAGCCCAGTGTCGAAAGCCCTTAAGGGGGAGCGACTGAGCGGTCCGTAGTGTGAAGCGAAGCCTGCGGGTGTCGTTACTCAACCGCCTGTTGTGGGTGGTGTCAGGGAGTGCCGAGCCCTTCGGGATCGCAGGCCCGACGACTTGCCGGGGGTGAAAATCCGGCCTTCCCTTACCCGAGGCGACCACGAGATGGGCGTCGCGGGTTTCGCCGGTGCGCACCCCCTCACCGCGCTCGGCTCGGTGCCCCTTCGTGCCAGCGGAGCGGGCGATCTCGCCGATCCGATCATCGAAGGTCCTGATGTCGCCGGGATGGTCGACTTCGCCGCGATCATCGGTGGGGCGCCGTCCTCAGCTTGCATCGCGCTACTCACCATTTCGTACCCTGCCGTGGTCAACTCTGCGATCTGCCGCGACCTCGCGTCCACATTGGCCGTGAGGGTGATCGTCGTCTCCCGTACCGGTGTCGGCACAGCTCCACCCGACAACGGTCCTCGTGAAATAGCAGCTGGTCAACGCGGCCCTTGGGGAACCGTCATACGAGAAAATGGTCACGATCGGTCGTCAACTCTCCGCACATCGGGGGCGATCGATGGCGCAACAAAGTCATTCTCCACCTGAAGAACCAGTCATTCCCAACCCAGGGGACAGAGCGTAACGGTCCTGACTCGTATTCGGCCCTTACCGGCTCCAAGCTGCAGCTGCCGTTCAGGTGGGGCGCCGGCCTCGCGCACACTGCTTGGGTTTCACACCGGGCATGCTGGAGGTAGACTCACTCGCGCCTCCCCAGCAGAATGCCGGCTCGATTGGATCGAGGGAGCGTCGATGCCCAGCACGCCGGAAGAGCAGTTGTACGCCCGATTCGCCGACCTGCCCCGCCCTTCGTATCCCTTCGAGGATCTGGTCAACCCGGCCATGGAAGATCTGGTCCAGGAGTGCTCGAGGTGGATCGACGACGACTACGGCTTCCACTCGGAAAAGGCAAGGTCCAGACATAAGCAGCACCGGCTGACCGACATCGCCGCGCGTGGTTTCCCCTACCTCACGCTCCCGGAACTGCGTCCGGTCGCCCGCTTCGCCTCCTCCGGAGCAATGCTGGACGACTACTTTGACCATGCCGATCATGGTGAGATGGGCGCCATCCGTAAAAGGATCATGGCGCTCTTGTCCGGCGCCGAGACCGTGGCGCCGCAGGATCTGGGTATCTACCGGCAGTTCCAGCTGATTCGGCAGGACGCCCGGCTGTGCGGCATGCCGGAGCATCTGTACCGGAAGTTCGTCATCGTGATCGGGACGTTGCTCGCTGGCTTCCAGGACGAGAAGCGGTATATCGCCCGGAACCAACCCGCTCCGTTGCCCGTGCTCGAAGTGATCCGCGCCGAAACCAGCGGCGGCCTGCCGTTCGCCAAGTATCTGTGCATGCAGAAGGATTACCGTGCTCTGCCCGATGAGGTCCTTGAGCACCCGATCGTGCTCCGGCTGCACCTGCTGGCCTCCCGTATGATCGGCTGGCACAACGACATCATCTCGCTGCCCAAAGAACTTTCCCGTAAGGGCGATGTGATCAACCTGGTCATCACCTTGCAGCACGAACATGGCGTATCCATCGAAGACGCCTACCGGATGGCAGTGGATTTCCACGACCGCGATCTCGACGAGTTCATCACTCTGCAGGACAATCTTCCGGTTTTCGGGAAATGGCAGAGGATGGCCCAGGAGTACGTCACAGACTTGGGTGCCATGCTGCAGGGCGTCTATTCCTGGCATATCAAGAACTCGTCGCGCTATAGGCCGGGAGCCTATGTGGAACCCGAATACGCAAGCTCTGAGTTCGTCTGGCGCGCCTGAGTATCCGGGCTACGCTGGTGGCCGAGTCGCCAGCACCGCTGCCCGCGAGGGAGGACGACGTGAGTCACACGGTGACTGTCGCGCCCGGGGGGCTTGCCTCTGGTGGGACATGCCCTGCAACTCGTCAGAGACCCGTGGGGTTTCCGGGCCTCCCTGCCGCTCCACGGTGACCTTGTCGAGATTCGGCTCGGCCCCGTCGCGGCTACGTGGCGCGCCACCCGGAGCTGGTTCATCAGAAAGTCGCGGTGCCACCGCAGGACGGTGTCGGGTTGACCAGCAGACGCAACCGGCGCAGCGTCCTGCGGGACAGCGGCGCGAGAAGTGCGGCGAGGAATGCCCGGTCCTCGGGTCGTAGCCGTGGGCGTTGATCGCCCAGTTGCCGCTGCGGAACGGTGATTTGATGGCGTAGGGCCAGGATCTCGATGTTCTTGCCGCGGTCGGTCATCGGCAACAACAGCAGTACGGCGAAGGCGTGGGTGACAGCGAAGTAGACGAAGCGGGCCATCACAAGCCGCGATCATGCTCGACTGCGGCCCGCTCGCGACCTGACCCCACTGACCTGCACGGACGACATTTTCGGCACGCACACGGTCCACCGGCCACTGCGTCGCCGTGTTGTTGACCAGGAGGTCCAGCCCGCCCAGTTCCGCGCGCGTCCGCTCGACGATCTCCCGGCACTGCCGCGGTCGTGCCGACGTCGCCCCGCCCGGCGCGCAAGGCTGTGAAGGGACCCTTCACAGCCTTGCAGCAGGGTACGAAAAAGTGGTCGTCCCGGCTTCCGGGATTCCTTGGACCTGACCCGGACCCGACCCGGACCCGACCTACGGTCCCGCATGTCAGTGCGGGAAGCCGAGCTGTCCGAGGTGGCGCCGAACCGCTACCTCGGGCAGATCACCGGGTCGATCGTCGACGCCTGCCTGATCATGGTGGCCGCGGTGGATCTGCTGCCGAGGGGCGCGGCGGCCGGGATGGCCGATCGCGGTCTCGCGTTGGAACGTGCGGAATCCGCCTATCACGAACCCATCGCCGGTTTGACCGAGGAGTAGGTTGCCCGGGTGATGTCGGTCACGCGGTGCGCCTGCGGCCATTGGCGGATCCATTAGTCGATGGTGGTTTCGGCCAGTCGTGGGTCGGCGAAGCGGTGGTGGCGCGGTTTTCAGCCTCGTTCCGGTCGGCGAAGCCGGTTTCGGTGAAGCCGGATCCGTCGTCGAGTCGGTGGCGGACACGGAATTCGTGTCCGAACAGCGCTCGAAATGTGTGTAACGGAGGACGGCGCCGTGACGACGCCATAAGCGATAGCTGCGCCTGTTTGGTGGGTGATCGATGATGAATACGAATCGAGCCGGACACCACCGGCGACTGCTGATCGCGCTGACCGCGGGCGCTGTCGTTGGTGCCACCCTCCTCGCGCCTGGGGTCGCGCGAGCCGCGGTCCCCGCTTTCGTGCAGGGTAAGGCGTTCACCACCGGTACCCGGGTGGCGTCGACGCAGGTGGGCGCGGGCCCGGTTGGCGCCGGGGATCTCCTGGTGGGCTGGTTCGCCCAGTACAACGCGGCGGGGCAGGTCCAGGTGTCCGACAGTGTGAATGGAACATGGACGCGCGCGCCCGCCGGCACGGCGTTTCAGAACGACACCGGCGACATCGCGCTGTACTACCTCGCGAACAGCAAAGCCGCGGCGACCGGTCTGACAGTCACCGTCACCGCCGGTGCGCCGGCCTATTTCCAGGGGACGGTCGCCGAGTACAGCGGTGTCGCTGTCGGCGGGCCGCTGGCCCAGATCGTGTCCAACCGTGGCGTGGGCACCGCGGTGGACACCGGCCCCACGGCCGCGGTCGGTGCGGGAGCGCTGGTCTATTCGGCGGTGGTCACCGGAGGCAACCCGCAGTCGGTCGCCCCCGGCAGCAGCCAGGGAGCACCGTACGTCGCGCGTAGCAGCACATCGAGCGGTTCGGCATACGAGCAGGACATCTCCGCGTCGAACGCCGGAAGCCAACGTGGCACGGCGACGCTGGGCACCTCGACCGACTGGTACGCCGTGGCGGCGGTGTTCCTGCCCGCGTCGAGCGGCGATACGCAGCCGCCCACGACTCCCACCGGGTTGCACGCCACGAGCGTCGCGACGACCAGCGTGAGCTTGGCGTGGTCGCCCTCCACCGACAACGTCGGGGTCACCGGCTACACGGTGTACCGCAACGGCAGCGCCATCGGCACCACCGGCAGCACCACGTCCTACTCGGACAGCACCGTGTCCGGCGGAACCGGCTACACCTATGCCGTGGACGCCTTCGACGCCGCGGGCAATCATTCGGCGCGGTCGACCGCGCTGGCGGTGACCACCCCGAACTCGTCGCCCAGGTTCGTCCAGGGTGCCGCCGATTCGCCCGGTACCAGGAGCACCTCGACCACGCTGACGCTGTCCGGGCCGGTGGCCGCGGGCGACCTGCTGGCGGGCTGGTTCGCCCAGTACGACTCGCCGGGTCAGGTTCAGGTTTCGGACAATGTCAACGGCGCGTGGACCCGGTCGGTGTCGGAAACGTTCACCAACGGCGGCGGCGATCTCGCGTTCTTCCATCTGCCGAACACGAAGGCCGCACCGCAGGGGCTCACCATTACCCTGTCCGCTGCCGCGGCGACCTACCTGCCGGGTGCCGCGGGCGAGTACGCCGGAGTGGCCACCAGCGCGCCTCTCAAGCAGGCCGTCGTCGCGCGGGGGATCGGCACCACCGCGGATTCAGGTGCCACCGCGGCGCAGAGTGCCGGCCAGCTCGTGATCGGCGGGCTGATCACCGGCGGCCAGCCGCTGACCGTCACGCCGGGCAGCAGCCAGGGCGTCCCGTTCGCCCTGCAGGTCCACAACGGCAGTGAATCCGCCGACTTGGCCGGGATCCTCGCGAGTGCGGCGGGCACGCAGCACGCGCCGTTCACGCTCGCCACCGGATCGGACTGGTACGCACTGTGTGCCGTTTTCCAGTCCGGGTGACCGGCGGCCTGGCACTGGTCCTCGCCGGGGTGCTGATGGCGGCGTGCGCATCGCCGGCCGGGCCGGCGCCCGCGGCGCCCGGGCCGGCGCGGGCACTGCCGACCCCGGACCACGTGGTGGTCGTGGTGCTCGAGAACCACAACGCCGAGGAGATCATCGGTGCCCCGGACGCGCTCTATCTTACGTCGCTCGCCCGGCAGGGCGCCGTGTTCAGCGACTCGCACGCGATCACCCATCCGAGCCAGCCCAATTACCTCGCGCTGTTTTCCGGTGACACGCAGGGAATCGCCGACGACTCCTGCCCGCACTCCTTCGCCACGCCCAATCTCGGCACGGAACTGGCCGCCGCGCATCTCGGCTTCGCGGGTTACTCCGAGGACCTGCCCGGCACGGGGTACGCAGGGTGCTTTCCGGGTCACTACGACCGTGATCACGCCCCGTGGGCCGACTTCACGAATCTGCCGGGATCGGTGAACCTGCCGTACACGCAGTTCCCGGCCGACCCCGCGCGGCTGCCCACCGTCTCGTTCGTGATCCCCAACCTGTGCAACGACATGCACAGCTGCGATGTGTCCACTGGAGACGCGTGGCTGCGCACGAACATGGTCGGCTACGTCTCCTGGGCGCACGCACACAACAGCCTGCTCGTCATCACCTTCGACGAATCGGAGGACTCGCCGTCCAACCAGATCGCCACGATTGTGGCCGGCCCGATGGTGGTGCCCGGTGACTACGGCGAATACGTCGATCACTACCGGGTGCTGCGCACGCTGGAGGAGATGTATCGCCTGCCTCCGTTGGGGCAGAGCAGGCGGGCGGCCCCGATCGCCGATATCTGGGCGGGTCCACGGTAACTGTGCGAGCACGTGCTTCCGAGACTCATCCCCTTGACGCGCTCCGGTCCGGGCTGTCGACAAGATCGTGGCGGACGGCGCACGAGGCCGCTTCGAGGCGCGAGTGGACCCCGAGTTTGGTGAGCAGGGCCTGCACGTGACTGCGCACCGTCGTGGTGGAAACGCCGAGCCGGCGCGCCATATCCTCGGTCCGGAGGCCGTCGACGAGCAAGGCGAGGCATTGCCGCTCGCGCACGGTCAGGTAGCGCGCGAGCAGCCGTACGTCCCGGTCCGCTTCGGTATCGTCACGGCGTGACCGGGTGGGCAGGTCGGTCGCCAGTTCACCCCGCATGACCTTCTCGATCGCGGCCACCAGCCCGTCGCACCCGCGCGATTTGTGGACATAGGCCGCCGCCCCGTCCTCCACGGCCGCGACCATCGACTCGATCGTCGGATCGGCGGTGAGCACCACGATCTTGGTGTCCGGGCTCGCGGCTCGCACGGCCGCGATGCCGTCGTGGCGGTCGTCGCCGCCGAAGCGCAGGTCCAGCAGGCAGATATCCGGCCGGTGAGCCCGCACCGCCGCGAGAACATCGGGAAAGCGGTGCGCCGAGGCGACGACGTCGATGCCGTTGCGCTTGAGCTTCGGGACCAGCGCCTCGACGAGGATGGCGTGGTCGTCTCCGAACACCGCGGTGATCATGCGCCTTCCCTTCGTGCGGACCGCGCGGACGCGGGAACCACCACGCGCGCCACCGTGCCGGTGGGGGTCCGGCGCTGGAATCCCACGGCCACGTCGAAGGTCTCGCTCAACGTCTTCACGGTGGACAGGCCCAGCGATGCCCAGCCGGGTTCACCGGCACCGAATCCCGGCCCGTCGTCGGCGATCCCGATCACGATCGGCGCCACGTCGCTGATCGTGACCGTGACCGTGCCACCGCGCCCCGCGGCGCGGACCGCGTTGCCGAGGAGGTTGGACAGGATGCGCCACAGCACCGTGGAGTTGATCTCGGCGGTGGGCGAGGGTCCGTCCACGAGTACCACCCGCGCCTCGCCGGTCGCATCCGCTTGCGCGCACAGCTGGGCGAGCACCGGCCGCAACGCGACCGGTTCGCACCCGCCGGAAGGCTGGACCGCTCGCTCGAGCAGCGTGCTCAGCGTGCCGGTCTGGGACCTCGCCAGGTCGAGCTTTCGCCGCGCCGTCGCCGCGGAAGGTTCCGACAGTGCCGCATCCACCAGCATGCGCACCATCGCCATCGCGTGCCCGATGTCGTGCAGGAGTGCCCTGAGTTCGGCGCTGTCCCGGTCGGTATCTCGGCGGCCGGTGTTCCGCCGCCGCTCGGGAACCGTAGTCATGTCTGCTCCTCGTGCGCAAGGGCGGCCGAGCACCACGAGCGGCTCGCACGACAGTTCCCCGGCCGACCCTTCATTTGCCGTCACCCTGCTGTTCTGGTGGTCGAAAGAGACGGCGAAAGCGTTACACCCCGCGATCTCCCCGCAAGGCACGATAAATCGGACAAAGCGGGACGGATATCATGGTTGCGGGAAAGGGAAGCGCGGATCTTCATTGACTTGTCGCAGGACCGACAACAAATCGGGATGCTCGCTGAGATTTCCCCCCGCGTAGGTCCAGGAGAAGGTGATTTCGCCACTCCAGGACGATCTCTGCCATTGAGCGATCATGTTCTCCAGTTCGCCCGCGGTGGGCCAGCGCCACGGGCCCCCGCGGAAAGCCTGGAGCACCGGGATGTACCGCTGCACGCCGGCCGCCCGCAAAGCCGCGATGTATCGCGGAATCAGCGTCCAGTCGCACGGCCGGCCGGTCCGGCACGGGTAGGGATCGGTGCCGAGGACATCGACGGTGTCGCGGAAGGCCCGGAATTGGGTGGGGTCGTCGATGTTGGCGAAGGTGAAATGCCGGGTATCGGAATCAAGCGAACGGACGAGCCGGGCCCGGGCCCGCACCTGCCCGGCCGCGGCCGGGCAGGCGCGGGTTGTGTTCGGCTCGTCGGCGATGAAGTACCCGGCTGTCCGCGGGGTGGCGACGTGGTACTGCGAGAAAAGAGCGACGATCTGCGCGTCGCTCCACGACCAGCTGCAGGTGTTGTCGTCATAGCCACCGAGCCACACGAACGCCTGCTGCGCGCCGTGGACCGAGGCGATCTCGGCCGGGGTGACATCGACGAGCGCGTACCCGAACCGGGTGGTGTCCGCGACACCGGCGTTCAGCATGGCTGTGACGAAGGGGGCGGCCGGAGCCGGGGGCGCGGGAGGCGCGGGCGCGGGCGCCGCCGGGGTGCAGGCGCAGAGCGCCGCGGCGCCCAGGGCGCCGAGAAAACGTTTGCCACACAAGCGAAACATAGTGCTCACACGGTCCATGGCCGATCCACGCCGGGTAGTCGTTCGGTGCCGATGCCAGCATGCCGTCCGCGCCGGCGGTGGTACTCGTGCGTTCGGGGGAGACCGGCACCCTCAAATGCGGGAGGACAGCGGGGCGCCCGGTACCGACGATATTCCGATGGAGCGGATCCGCGTCTTCCTTGTGGACGACCATCAGATGCTCACCGAAGCGCTGGCCATTCTGCTGCGCGACGACCCGGCGGTGTCGGTGGTCGGCCGGGGGGCCAGCGACGACCCCCACCTGACGGCGACCGTTTCCCGCCTGCTGCCGGACGTGATCACCGTAGAGGTCGCCGCGGAGGGATCGCATTCCGGCAGGCTCGTCGAGCGGTTGATCGGTGCCGCGCGGGACACGCACGTCGTCGTGCTGACTTCCTCCCGCGATCCGCGGCAGGCCGCCGATGTGGTGCGCGCGGGCGCGGCCGCGTGGGTGAGCAAGCAGTGCTCCGCGCAGTATTTCGTCACGGTGGTGTGCGGAGTGTGCCGCGGTGAGGCGTTCTTTCCCGTGGACCTGCTCGGCGACGTCCTGCGCGAGCTGCGCGAGGACGCCGGCCTGGCGAGGCGGCACAATGTCCTGCTCGATGTCCTGACCACGCGCGAATGCGAAATTCTGACCGGCATGGTCGCCGGGTGGTCCAGCGCGCGGATCTCCGGCGAGCTGGCGCTGTCGCCGCACACCGTGCGCAGCCACATCCGCGACATTCTGGGCAAGCTCGACGTGCACAGCCGGCTCGAAGCGGTACAGAAGGCGCGGGCGGCCGGGGTCGCGCCGGCCGGGGCCGAGGCTGTCGATCCGCGGAATTGTCACCCGGCATCCGAGGTAACGCATCTACCAGTCGGGAAGAGCCGCGGCGCGAAACCGGCGCACCGCGGCAATCGCTCGAACCGGACTCCGAGTTGAGGTGCTCGAATGGAGCTGAACGAAGCCCTGCACCGCACGATAGCCGGCCATTGGCGGCTGCTGGTCTGCTGCCTCGCGCTGCCGTTGCTGGCCGTTGGCATCCTGCACGTCGTAGCCACGCCGACCTATGTGGCGACCGGACGCCTGCAGGCGTCGAGCACGCCGCCGGGCACGGACACCGAATCCGACGCCGTGCTCAACCGCGTCGCGGGGGTCGCGACAAGCCCCGGCGTGATCACCGACGCGCTACGGCAGGCCGGCATTACGAACCGCAACGCCGACCAGCTGGCGGGTAGAGACGTCGCGGTGGCGCGGCTGGGCAGCTCTGCCGTGTTCAACCTCAGCGTCACCGACCCCAGTCCCCAGATCGCTACCGGCCTCGCGGTCGCGCTGACCAATCGCGTGGTCACGTTCCTGAACGGTTCGGGGGATCCGCAGGCCAGCGCACTGATCGGTCAGCTCACGGCGCAGCAGAACAGCTTGCTGACCCAGCGCCAGCAGGTCGCGGCAAGACTGGGCGTGGCCTCCGGTTCGGCCGACACGGCGAGCCTTTCCGCCCAGTTGTCCACTTTGGATCAGCAACTCAACGATGTCAGCTCGGCGCTGCGCCAGTTGCAGAGCACCTTGATCACCAATGGCGGCTCCGCCGCGGTGATCTCGCTGCCGTCCGGCGCGACGCCCACGCCGTCCCGGCTGGCTACCGACCTCGGCCTCGCCGGTGTGGGCGGCCTCGTGGCCGGGCTGCTGGCCGCGACCGTGCTGGAACTGCTGCGGCCTCGGGTCGCCAACTCCCGGGCATTCGCGCGGGAGCTCGGCACGGCGTCCCTCGGCCGGCTGGTGCTTCCCGGGTCCGACGGTGCGGCCGCCCAGCCCACGATGGACGTCGGGACGTCGGTGCGGCTGCGTGAGACGCTCGCGCTGCGGGGTGTGGACGTGGCCGTGGTGGCCGGGCCGGTGCCCCAGGCGCAGCTCTCCGCGGTCGCGACGGTGCTGGCCGATCGCTTGTCCGTGGACGCTCGCCCGGTGGCGGAGCGGAGACCGTCGCCTGACGGCACGTCCGGGCCGGCCGGACCCGGTCGCGTGGTGCCGCTCGGCCCTGCCCTGGATGTGCTGCCGGACCACCGGTTCGCGACACTCCGGGTGCGGACTCTGTCCACTGTGGATGACCGGTCCGACGCCGGCCGCCGCGGCCTGCTCGTCGTCGTGCGCGACTTGACGCCTTACCGCGAGGTGGAGGAGATCCGCACGCTGGCCGCCGCGACCGGCTGGGTCCTGCTCGGTGTGCTCGGTGTGGCCACGCGAGGGTCCCGCCGGGGTGCCCAACCTCGCGAGAGGAGGTCGGGCGGTGACCGCAATGCCCGGTGACTCCCCCCAGGTCCGTCTCGAATGCGCGGCCACTGCCGACGGCTTCGCGACCGTCCTGGAAGGCGCACTCGAACTGCTGGCGGACGCGGGCCGGATCGGGCTGGCGGGTGCGGACGAGCCCGCGGACATCCTCCACACCGTCGGCGACGTCCCGCCGCTTCGCTACCCCCGCACCGCGCGTCGCGTGCACACTGTGGACCGCGTCGCCCTCGGCCGCAGGGGCCTCACCGCCGCGACCGGCTGGGCTCGTAGGCAACGGCGTTTGACGGGGGACGTCGTGACCTGGCTGGTCCACGGTCGTACCGCGGGGCAGGTCCTGGTCGCCTCGGGCGTAGTGCCGGGTGACCGGGTGCACGCATTGCCCGTCATGGCCCCGCCGCGCAGCGCGGCCGGCGGTGGCATGCACCGGTCGGCCGCCCGCGAACGGCTGGGAATCGCGCCCGGTGTCGGGCTGATCGTGGGCTGCGCACCGAACCGCGGGCAGGCCGTGCCGGGCT
The DNA here is from genome assembly GCF_003600245.1 of Amycolatopsis panacis. NCBI lineage: Bacteria > Bacillati > Actinomycetota > Actinomycetes > Pseudonocardiales > Pseudonocardiaceae > Amycolatopsis > Amycolatopsis panacis. The sequence continues at coordinate 51,624 of NZ_QZFV01000078.1, read as the reverse complement.
GGCCGGACGCGATCCGCGGTACCGGCCGGACCGACGTCGCGGTGATAACCTGCCCGGCGGGCCGGCCGGGTGAGGCCGGTCGCCAGGGGGAATTCTCGCTCGCCGACCTGCTGGCCGCCGCCGACCTCTTCGTGGCGGCCGGCCTCGGGCTTACCGCGTGCAATCCGGCCGCCGCTGCCGTGGCCGCGGGCGTACGGGTGATCGCGGCGGCGACCGACAGCGCGGCCGAACTGGTCCGATTCGGCCGCACTGGCCTGGTCGTCCCACCATCCCCTTCGGCCATCGCCGCCGCGGTCACGGCCGGGCTCGACGGCGTGCTGCCCCGGACGGACGGCCGCGCGGTGCCCCCGGGCGGCGAATCCCCGGCGCGTGTGCTGGCGCGCGGACTGCTGGGGGCCTACCGGCGGGCGGTCGTCAGCCCGAGGCCACGCCTCGCCCGGAGCGTGCGATGACCACCAAACTCGCCGCTCGCACCGTGCCTTACGCGCGGTGCCACATCGCCGACGAGGCCCGTGCGGCCGCGGCGGAGGTGTTGTCGAGCGGGTGGGTGACCACGGGACCGCAGACTCCGTTGTTCGAAGCCGAATTCGCTGCCTGGCTCGGCGCTCCGGAGGCCGTCGCCGTCAGCTCGTGCACGGCGGCCATCGAGCTGGCACTGCGGGCGTTGCGGTTGCCGCCGGGCTCGCCGGTGCTGACGCCGACCCTCACGTTCTGCGGTGCGGTGCACGCGATCGTCCACAGTGGACTTCAACCGGTGCTGCTGGACGCCGACGAGGAGACGCTGACCGTCACCCCGGCCACGGTCGCCGCGGCCGCCGAGCGCGTCCGGCCGAAGGCACTGGTCGTGCAGCACATGGCGGGCTACCCGGTGCCGGGCGGGGCGCTGGCGGAGGCCGCGCGCCTCGCGCCCGAGCGGATCGTCGAGGACGCCGCCCACGGGCTCGGCGCGGCGATCGGTGACCGGCGAGTGGGTTCGGCGTCCGAGGCCGCCTGCTTCAGCTTCTACGCCACCAAGAACCTGCCGATCGGCGAGGGCGGCGCGATCACCACTACCGATCACGATCGTGCCGAGCTGCTCCGGGAGATGCGCTTGCACGGCATGAGCCGCGACGCGTGGCGACGGTACGGTCCGGGCGCGGGCTGGCGTTACGACGTCCGAGTCGAGGGCTTGAAGGCCAACTTCACCGATCTGCAGGCGGCCATCGGGCGCGCCCAGCTGCACCACCTCTCGGGCTGGCAACGGCGGCGCGAAGAGCTGGCGGCTCGCTACGACCGGGCGTTGTCCACCGTGCCGGGCATCACGGCGCCGCCACGTCCGGCGCACGCTCGCCACGCCTGGCATCTGTATCCGATCCGGATCACCCCGGGCTACCGCCTGGGCCGTGACGCCCTGGCCGAGGCGTTGCGCTCGCGCGGGGTCGGCACGTCGGTGCATTTCATTCCGGTGCACCACTTCCCGTATTTCCGTGCGTTGCTCGGCGCGGCCGCCTGCCGGTCCTTGCCCGTGGCGGACCGGGTCTTCGCACAGTCGTTGTCGCTCCCGCTGCATCCCGGGCTGGCCGACGCCGATGTCGACTACGTGTGCGACCAGATCGCGGCTCTCGCCCGCGTGAACGTGAGGTGACCCATGTACCTGACTCATCGGCACACCCACCGCCACGGCACGACCCCACCGGGGGCGCGGACGCTGATCGTCGGCGCGGGCGACGCCGGGCGCACGCTCGCGCACGACCTTCAGCAAACCCCGTCCTACGGGTTGCTGCCGATCGGCTTTCTCGACGACGACGGGCGCAAGCGGCATGCCGGGCGCCTGCCGGTGCTCGGCCCGCTTTCGGAGCTGACGAACCTGGTGCGCACCGAAGCAGCGGACGTCGTCATCGTGGCGATCCCGTCGTTACCGCCCCTGGAGCTGGCCACCCTGGTACGGCAGGCCGCGACATCCGGCGCGCGGGTGCGCTACCTGCCCTCGTTCCACGCCGCGGTGCAACGCGGCAGCCGGGCCGACGACCTCTACGTGGTGTCACCCGCGGCCCTGCTCGGCCGCGAGGAGATCAACGTCGTCCGCGCGGTCACGCCGACCCTGATCCAGGGCCGGCGGGTGCTGGTGACCGGGGCGGGCGGCTCGATCGGCAGCGAACTCTGCCGCCAGATCCGCGCCTACCGGCCGGAAGCCCTGTTCATGCTGGATCATGACGAGTCCAACCTGCACCGGCTCCAGCTCGAGATCAGCGGCGAAGCCCTCCTGGACACCGACGAGCTGATCGTCGCCGATATCCGCGACCGATCCCGCGTGGAGCAGATCTTCGCGACCTTCCGCCCGGAAATCGTCTTCCACGCCGCCGCGCACAAGCACCTGCCCTTGCTGGAGCGGCATCCGTGCGAGGGCGTCAAGTCCAACGTGCTGGGCACCCAGCATCTCGTCGACGCGGCCACCGCGCACGGCACCCGGCGGTTCGTCCTCATCTCCACCGACAAGGCGGCGACGCCCACCTCGGTGCTGGGCGCGACAAAACGCCTCGCCGAACTCATCGTGCGCAGCCACGCGGCCAAGGGCACCGTCGGTGGTTCGGTGCGGTTCGGAAACGTCCTCGGCAGCCGCGGGTCGTTCCTGGAGGCGCTGGCGCACCAGATCGCCGCGCACGAGCCGGTGACCATCACCGATCCCGGCGCGGACCGGTTCTTCATGACCGTCGAGGAGGCGGTCGGGCTGGTCCTCGAAGCCGCCGCGATGGCCGAGTCCGGCGAGACCTTCGTGCTCGACATGGGCGCTCCCGTCCAGATCGTCTCGCTGGTCGAGGCCTATGCGGCCCAGATCGGGGCCGAGGACGTTGCGATCAGGTTCACCGGCCTTCGTCCGGGGGAGAAGCTGAGCGAAACGCTGGTCGGCGAAACCGAACAGAGCATCCCGACAGGGCACCCCCGGATCACCGCGATCCGAGGCGGATCGGTCTCACCCGACCTGGAGGCGGGGCTGCTGGACCTCTACGAGGTGGCCGAGCGCAACGACGCCGACGCGGTACGGCAGTTGCTGAGCACACTGGTCCCGGGCTATCAGCCCGCCACGCGCAGCGCGCCGACCGCCCGCGAACTGTTCGACACGCTGTACACGGACGACTTCTGATGCGCGCGATGCTGATCCAGGCCGGAGAGCGGCTGCTGGCCGACTGCCCGCCCGGCTGGGTCGCCGATCTCCTCGCCGAAGCCTGCCCGGGGCAGTGGAAACCTCCGGACGGACGGGCCGATATCGAGCTGTCGGTGACCCGGAACCAGGCCCCGTTCCGGCACGTCGGTGCGGAACCGCTGACCAGGGGCGCCTACCGGCGTGACAGAACCGTGGTGCTGATCAACGCCTGCGGCAGTGGATTCGATCTTGCGATGGAGGCAGCCGAAGATCAGCTGCGGGTGGCAGCCCGATGGCGGCCGCCATCACGAGAACGGCTGGCCGCACGCGTACTCAGGTCCCGGTTCCATCTGCTCGCTCGCGCCGCGCTGGTGCAGTATCCCGCGTTGTGGTGGGCGGGACGCCGCGGCCGAGTTCCGCTGCACGCGGCGGCGGTCACGGTGGGCGACGCGGTGCCGCTGCTGGCCGGGCCAGGCGGGATCGGCCGGTCGACGCTGTTGCTGGACGCCGTGGCGGCCGGCGAGCGCGCTTGCTCGGACAACCTCTGCGTGAGCGACGGCGAGCGGGTTTACGGCCTGGTCGAGCCGGTGCGCGTCGAGGGCGGCGGCGGACGCCGGATGGCCTACGGCCGCCGCGAACGCGAGCTGCCGGGCCAACTGGCCGCGCTGCGCCCGGACCGGTTGGTGGTGCTCAGCCGGGGCAGTGCCGGCGAGGCCGCGCTGCGACCGGCGTCTGCCGCGACGGCCGCTGAAACGCTCACCGCGGGCACCTACATGGCCGGCGAGTTGCGGCGCTATTGGGCATTCGCCGCGACGCTGGCGATGGGCACCGGGATCGGGCGTGCGCACCCGGCGATCCGCGAAGTAGCCGGTGCGCTGGCAACCCGGTTGCCCGCTTGGGAGATCGTGCTCGGCGCCACGCCGGGCCCCGGCCTCGCCGAGTTGCTGATGACGGGGCCGTCGGTGGTGACGCCATGACCGTCGATCGGCTACGGATCGCGACCGTCGTCACCCGCTTCCAGGCCGGCGCCGGCGTCGTCGCGCTGCGCGGCGCACAAGGGCTGGCCGCTCGCGGCCATGAGGTGACGATCATCGCCGGAAGCGGTGACCGGCTGCTCGACGAGGCTTCCGGGATGGAGGTGATCCTGGAACCTGCGCTGCGCTCGCCGATCGCACCGCGCGACGATGTTGCCGCCTTGCATCGGCTTACCGCCTTGTTCTCGCGGCGGTCCTTCGATGTCGTGCACACGCACAGCGCGAAGGCGGGGACGGTGGGCCGGCTCGCGGCCCGGCGCGCCGGGGTGCCCAGGATCGTGCACACCTATCACGGCTTCCCGTTTCACGAGTTCCAGTCGGCGGCGCGCCGGTGGGCGTACGTGGCGATCGAACGCCGCATGGGGCTCATCACCGACGTCGCGTTGTGCGTCGGCACGGCGGTGTCGGTCGAGGCGATCCGGCGTGGCTTGATCGCCCCGCAATGCGTGCGCACGATCGCGGTGCCGGTCCGCGCCGATTCACTCGCACCCGCGCCGTCGCGGCGAAATGCCCGCCGGGAATTGCGGTTACCCGATTCAGCGCCGGTCGTCGGGGCCGTGGGCAGGCTGTCGTACCAGAAGGCACCGGAACATTTCGTCGCCGCCATGGCGGCGCTTCATCGACCGGATGTGACCGGGGTCTGGATCGGGGACGGTGAACTGGCGGCGCGCGTGCACGACCTGGCGCGCCAGGTCCACCCGGGCACGCGCATAGTCCTTGCGGGGCAACGGGCCGACGTGCCGGCGTTGCTTCCCGCGTTCGACGTGTTCACGCTGCCCAGCCGGTACGAGGGTCTTCCGGTGGCGATCGTCGAGGCGATGGTGTGCGGGGTCCCGGTGGTGGCGACCGCGGTCAACTCGGTGCCGGACGTGGTCCGTCCCGGGGAGACCGGTCTGCTGGTGCCGCCACAACGTCCCGATCTGCTGGCGACCGCCATCGCGCACTTGCTTGACCGGCCGGATGAGGCGGCCCGCCTCGCCGGGGCGGCCCAGGCCCAGGTCGATCACCGTTATGGCCTGCGCGCCCTGGCCGACGCGCTCGAAGCCGCCTACCGGCCCGGCCCGGCCCCCATCGATCGCGAGGAGTCCCCATGCGCGTAGACGTCTTCACCCACCCGTCGGGCGGCCCGATGGCCGAGCTCACGGTGTTCGACAGTGCCGACGCGCCCGCCGATCCGGCACTGCTGGGACAGCTGCGCGAGGGCACGGCGACCGCGGACCTCGCGGCGCCTCCCGTGGTCCTGCCGGACTTCTGCCACAAGGAGAAGTCGGAGATGCCCTCCAGCATCGCGGTCGCGACCCGCGACGCGATCCGCCCAGCGCTGACCGACGCCGCGCTCAACTGCGGGATGGCCTTGGCCACTTTGGACATCGAGCGCCCGTCCGCCGGGGCGGTCGACGACTTCTACCGGCGGGTTCGCGAACGCTACCCGAACCCGCCCGGGTGGCGCTTCGAGCTCAGCCGGGACGAGGTGCTGCGGGCCGCCGTCGAGGGGGCCGATTTCGCGGCCCAGCGGTACGACCTGGATCGCCACGACCTCGACCGCGTCGAGGAGTTCGGGCGGCTCCCGGTCGAAGCCTACGGCGGCGCGGGCGCGGCGCGTCGCGAGCTGCCGTGGGTCTGCGTGCAGCTCGCGCGGCTGCGCTTCGGTTCGATCGGCCCGAGCACGCACTTCCTGGAACTGCAAGAGGTCGAGGAAGTCCTCGAACCCCGGATCGCCGAACGGCTTGGTGTCCATGTTGGACAGATCACGATGCAGTTCCACAACGGCGGCGGCGTCCTCACCGGGCAGATCGGCGAAATGTACGCCCGGCGCAAGGCCGCGTCGCGCCTGCTCCGGACCGAGATGGCGGTGCAGAAGCCGCTGACCCATTTACTCGGCGCCCACAGCATCGCGAGGGCGCGGAAGCGTTATGCCACCTACTTCTCGGTCGGCTGCCCATCCATTCCCATCGAGGGCGATGAGGGCCGCCGAGTCATGCTCGCGCAGCGCCTGTCGATGAACTACGGGTTCGCCTATCGGCTGGCGACCTACGCCACGTTGCGGCGCTTCGCCCAGGAGGCTTTCGGCGCCACATTGCGGCTCGTGGTCGACTCGCCGCACAACTCGGTCTACGAGGAGCCGGTCGACGGCCGGCCCGCGTTCGTGCACCGCCACAATGCTGCGCGAGCATGGCCGGCGCACATGATGGCCGGGCATCCCGCGTTCGCCGAAACGGGCCAGCCGTTGCTTGTCCCCGGCACCAACCGCACGTCCTCGTTCCTGTGCGTGCCGGCACCGCAAGCACATCGCAGCCTGTACACGGCCTGCCACGGCACCGGCAGCATCATCAGCTCATTCGTCCACAACGGACGCTCGGGTGCCGACCCGCTCGGGCGGCACACCCTGCGCTACGGCTACACCGACAGCGCACCGCGGGAGATCCCGCAACTGGACGACCTCGGGGTCGACGCCGCCGTGGGCATCCTGACCGGGAACGGCCTGGTCCGCCCCGTTGCACGGTTACGGCCGTTCGCGGTGCTGACATGATCGGCACCGAAGCGGCCCCGTGGCGCGCGTTGCTGCCGCAAGGCAGACGATTCGTCGCATTGCCGTCGCGCCGCCGGCCCGTCGTGATCGCCGAAGCCGAGCCGTCCGTGTTGCGGTACGTGCGAACGGCGTTGCTCGCCGTTCCGCCGGGCAGCTCCCTGCCGGGCTGGGCCTTCGTGGCCGCCCGGGGGGCCTTGCGCCTGCAGGTGCTGTGGCACGCCGCGCCGCACATCGAGAGCCCGCGTGGGCAAAGCCCGCAAGCGCGGCATTACGAACGGCTGGTTTCCGGCGGGCTGGTGCTGGTCCTGCGGCACAGTCGTGATCCCGACGGCCGGCTCATGGTGCTGGTGTTCGCGCCAGGGGAAAGCCGGCCACGCTTCGCGGTGAAGGTGCCGACGGAACCCGCGGGCGCCGCGCGGGTCGCACGGGAGTCGGCACGACTGGGCGAAATCAGCGCGCTGTCCCTGGGCCTGGTCCGAGCCACGGTGCCGCGGGTCGTTCCGATCGAGCCTGACGGCGATATGCCCGCGCTCGTGACGACCGCCGCGGCCGGAACGCCCATGCTGGTCGGCTATCACCGGCACGGGCACACCAGCCGCCCGGCGACCGTGGATGCGGACCTGGCGGCGGCCGGCGACTGGCTTGCGGCATTCCAGTCGGCGACGGCGGGTCCGCCGGCGCCGCTCGATGTCGCGCCCGCCGTGCCGGACATGCTCCGGCACCGGGCGGGCGGCAGCCAGGTGCTCGATCACCTGAGCCGGTTGCGTGCACGATTGCGTCGGTACCAAGCTCCCCGCACCGCCGTGCACGGCGATTTCTGGCCCGGTAACGTGCTCGTCGAACGCGGTGCCGTGTCGGGCGTGGTGGACTGGGAATGGGCCGAGCCGGCCGGCAGCCCCGTGCGTGACCTCGCGCGGTTTGTGCTCGCCTATTCGCACTACCTCGACCGGCATACCCGGCGAGGTCGCAGTGTGCGGGGACACCCGGGGTTGCGGTCGGGCCGTCCTGGCGGGGCACTGGTCTACGCCCTGGACGGCGACGGCTGGTATCCGCGGCTCGTCAGCCATTTCCTGTGCGCCGGATTGCGCCGGCTCGGCCTGCCACCCGCGTGCGCCCGGGACGCTGTCCTCGGTGAACTCGCCGCGATCGCCGCCGAAGCGTCCGATGGCGCCTTCGCGCAGGAGCAGTTGCGCGTGTTCGAGCGACTCGCCGGGGAGGTCCCGTAATGACCTCGACCGCCGTCACCGCACCGCCGGTCACCGAGTTCGTAGCGCCTGCGCGGCCCTGGCGTGGTACTGCCGAACGGGCCGCGGCGCTGGCCGCCTGCACCGCGATGGCCTTCCAGCCGATCCTGCGGCCGGCGGGACCGGGCAACAGCGCCCCGGTCGACCTGTTCACCGCGGCTACGGTTCTGCTCGTCGCCGTGTGGGCGGCCACGAGCGGACGCAAGCTGGGCGCTCCTTACGCGCTGCCCCTCGGAGTCCTGATCGTGGCGGGGGCCATCGCCGGCCTGGCCGGCCCGTTGCCCGGAACCTCCCTGCTGGAGCTGTCTCAGGATCTTGTGCTGCTGGCCTGGGGGGTCGCGCTGTACAACATCGCGCGCCGTCCTGGCGTGCTCCGGATGTTGACCACGACGTTCGCCTGGGCGTCGATCGGCTGGGCGACGCTCGTCGTGGTCGGCTGGCTGGCGAATATCACCGCCATTGAAGGACTTTCGCCGACCGAGGGCGACCGGGTGCTGTTCACCCTGGGAGACCCGAACTACGCTTCGGCCTACTGGGTGGTGTCGCTGCTGGTGGTGTTCGCGGCGAAACGACCGCGGCACTGGGCGTTGCGCTGGTTCGGTTACGCGATGCTGATCTGGGCGATCGCGCTGACCGAGTCCAACGGTGGCGTGCTGGAACTGCTCGTCGGTCTGGGCTTTCTCGGGGTGGTCGCTTGTTACCGGCGGCGAGGGATCGTGGGGGTTCTGGCGTTCGCGATGCTCGTCGCGTCCGTCGTCGGCGTCGGGACACAGGTACTGCCCTTCTCGCGGCTGCAGACCTGGGCGCTCCAATCAGGACAGTCCTATCTGGTCAACTCACTGGGTCGCAGCCAGGGCAGCAGCTCCCAGCGGGCCCTGCTCATCCAGGAGTCGCTGCAGCTGTACCAGTCCGACGGCTTGCTCGGCAGCGGGCCTCGGACCACGAAACAGTTGCTGATCGACCGGAACTACCCGTATGCCAAGGAAGCGCATGACGACTACCTCGCCGCCTTGACCGAACGAGGCGTGCTCGGCGTGGCCGGCATGGCCATGCTCGTGCTCGCCGCGGGCTGGCGGGCGGGCCGAGCGCTGCGCGCACCGCCGGGCCAGGGCTTCGCGGCCGAGGTGCCGCGCCCGGCCGGAATCGTCGCCGCACTGCTCGTGATGGCGCTGGCCGGGACCTACTACCAGGTATTGCATTTCCGGTTCGTGTGGATCGTGCTCGTCTTCGTGGCGGTGCTCGCGTCCCGTCCCGATGCCGGCTATGCGGAGAGCAGGCGAATGCCGTCGTGAAGATCAAGCTGTTCCCCGGAGCACGGCGATGGCGGGATGCGAGCGATCCCTTCGGCCGCCGCGGTGCTGTGCTGAACCTGACCGCGCAAGGAATCGCGCTGCTGATCGTGGCCGTGGCGAGCGTGCTTGTCGGCCGGCTCGGGGGCCTGGCGGTGCTGGGGGAGTACACCCTGCTGCGCGTGCTGCCGTGGTTGTTCGGCGTCGTGTTCAGCTGCGGTCTGCCGGTGGCGTCGACGTTCTTCCTCGCCGGCCCGCATCGCGACGATCCACGGCTGCGCCCCACGATCACGGGCCTGGCGGCTTTGGGCGCTGGTGCCGGGACGCTGCTGTGGCTCGCGGTGACACCGTTGTTGCACCGGGAATTGTTCACCGCGATGCCTTCGGGGCTGGTCGCGATCATGTCGGTCACGGTGCTCACGCAGCTGATCACGGTGTGGGGCAAGGCCTGCTGTCAGGGCGCGGCCGACATGCGCGGGGCGAATCTGGTGATCGTGTGCGAGGAGCTGCTGTTCCTGCCCGCCTACGGGATCGCGGGCCTCGTCGGGATGCGCGGCATCGACGCGGTGGTCGCCGGCATGATCGGCGGGGGCGGTGCCGCCGCGTTGACCGCGCTTGCCCGCCTGGCAGGTACCGGCTTCTTCCGCGGATGGTCGCACCCGTCAGGGTCGCTTTCGCGGGCAGTCCTGCGGTACGGCGCCCGTGGCCAGCTCGGCAATCTGCTGATGCTCGTCAACCTCCGGCTCGACTTCGTGATCCTGGGGGTGCTTGCCGGTCCCGCGACGGTCGGCGTCTACGCGGTCGCGTCGAAGTTCGCCGAGGTGATGCGCCTGCCCGCGACGGCAGTCAACTACGTGCTGTATCCCCGATTCGCGGGGCAGGACGCGGCGGCCGCCGATCGCGACGTGCGCCGTCTGCTGCCCAGGGCCCTGGCCGGCACGATCGCCATGACACCGCTGCTGGCAGCGGCATCGGTGGTCGTGTTGCCGCTGCTCTACGGGGCCGCCTTCCGGTCCGCGGTGCTCCCGTCGTGCATCCTGCTGGCCGGGCTTTCCGTGGAGGGCGCCGCCGCGGTGTCGTCGGCCTATCTGTGCGGCCGGGGAAGGCCGGGGGCGAACTCGGTGGGCATGGGCGTCGGTGCCCTCGTGACCATTGCCCTCGACATCGTGCTGATTCCCCGCGCCGGCGCGGTGGGTGCCGCGATCGCGTCAAGCATGGCCTACCTCGTGACCACCGGTCTGCTGACCACGATCACCCGGGGCATGATCAGGCGCTCGGTCACGGTCGCCGTGCCGCAAGGCGGCGAGCCGGCATGAGAGCCGGCGCCTCGGTGGCCGGTGGTGTGACCGCCGTGATCGCGCTCGTGTTCGGGCTGGTCGGCGCGGACACCCCGGCCGCGCTCGGTGTCCCGCCCGTCTGCACAAATTCCCTTGCGCCGCTGGGCTTTCGGACGTCGTTGTGCGTCACCGCGCCGGCTACGGGCGCGACGGTTACCGGCGCGACCACCGTGCGAGCCACCGTTTCGGTCTCCGGTGCGGCTCCCGCGGTCAACGGCGTCACCTACACCCTCGACGGTGCGTACCTCTTGTTCGACGCGGAATCGCCGTACACCTTCACCTTGCATACCTACCTGTTCACTCCGGGGCGGCACACACTGTCCGCGAGCACGGCGTTCAGCGGCGGATACGATTCGCCGCCGCTTTCGATGCCGCTGAACTTCGCCGCCTCGGCAGCGCCCCCGCCGCCGCCTGCGTTCGCCCCGGCGACGGGCACCGCACCGGGTCCCGGGATGCCACTGGTGGTGGCCGCGGGTGGGGACGGCGCGTCGGGGATGGCCAGGGAGCACAAGGTCGCCGACTTGATCGCCGGCTGGAGCCCGAACCTGTTCCTGTATCTCGGCGATGTCTACGAGAACGCCTCGAAGGAGGAACTCCTGAACTGGTACGGGGAGAACGGCTCGTTCTTCTCCCGGTTCCGATCGATCACGGATCCGGCCGTCGGTAACCATGAATACACCCTGAGCCCGACCGCGCAACCGTATGTCGACTATTGGGGCGGGGTTCCGCACTATTACAGTTTCGACGCCGGCGGCTGGCATTTCGTCAGCCTGGACGACACCGCCGAGTACGGGCAGGGCGCCGTGACCTCGCCCCAGTACCGGTGGCTCGCCGACGACCTCGCCCGGAACACGGCGCCCTGCACCTTGGTGTTCTTTCACCGGCCGGTCTTCAGCGTCGACGCCGATCCGGAAGCAACGGAGTACCGCGCGTACTGGCAACTGCTCAGCACCCACCGGGTGACGCTGACCCTCACCGGGCACGCACACAACTATCAACGCTGGCAACCACTGGACGGGCGCGGTGACGTCAACGCCGGCGGCGTCATCGAAATCGTGGCCGGCACCACCGGGCAATGGCTCAGCCCATTCGCACGGACCGATCCACGCCTGGCCGCAGGTTTCGACAGCACCACAACCGGGCCCGGCGCGCTGCAGTTGCGGCTGTCCGGCGGCGGCGCAACCTTCTCCTTCCAGAACGTGTCGCGGCAGGTGCTGGACCAAAGCGAGGTTACCTGCAAGGGGTGACCGAAAGGGAGATGCCCATGAGCCGTCCACCATCGACTCCAGGCCGAATCGTGTTCATCGGCGCCGTACATGAAGCGCGCCCGGCTTTGGCCGCGCTGCTCGGTGACCCACGCGCGCGGGTGGTCACCGTCGTGACACCTTCGGCCGAGCGGGCGAGGGGGCTGTCCGGCGCGGTCGATCTGACCGAGCTGGCCGGACAGCACGGCGTACCGGTACTGCGCTCCGACGACATCAACGAGCCCGCATTCGTGGCGGCAGTACGCTCACTCGAACCGGACCTGCTGGTCGTGGTGGGCTGGACGCGCCTGCTGGGTCCAGAGCTGCTGTCGGTCCCACCCCGCGGGTGCGTCGGGTTCCACGCCTCCCTGTTGCCGCGACACCGAGGGCGGGCCCCGGTCAACTGGGCCATTCTTCGCGGCGAGACGCGGACCGGCAACACCATGATGTTCCTCGACCCGGGAGTCGACACCGGCGACATCATCGACCAGCACGCGGTGCCCATCAGCGACGACGACACCTGTGGCACCGTGTATGACCGGATCGGGACCGCGGGCGGCGAGATGCTCGTCAAACATCTGCTCGCGCTGCTGGCCGGCACGGCTCCGCGGCACCGGCAGGATTCGGGCAACGGGCAGATGTTGCCTCGCCGGACGCCCGAGATGGGCATCCTCGACTGGAACCGTCCCGCCCGCGCGGTGCACGACTGGGTGCGTGCGCTCACCAAGCCATACCCCGGCGCATTCAGCACGCTCGACGGCCTGCGGGTGATGATCTGGCGGACACTACCGCCGGCCGAAGCCAAGCCGAGCGGCCCGCCGGGGACGATCCTCGCCGTGCGCCACAACGGCATCACCGTCGCGACCGGCCCAGGCACCGTGGTCGTCACCAGTATGTCCGAACCGGACCAAGCCCCGGACTCGGCCGCCGCGTGGTGTGACCGGCGGGGCATCCGCCCGGGCGCCCGGTTCTCCCCGGTGGCGCCCGCCGTCGCGCGCTGGGCCCGTGGGGAAGGCGCGTTACCGGAGGTGATCGTGTCGTGACCACGGTACTCGTTGTTGCCGCCCATCCCGATGACGAATTGCTCGGCGCAGGGGGCACCCTGGCGCGTCATGTCCACTGTGGAGACGAAGTGCACGCCGTTGTGGTCGCAGACGGTGCGACGAGCCGATATGGCGAGGGCATGGCGGATGTGCTCGCGAAGAGTGCTCAGCGCGCGGCAGACGTGCTGGGGCTCGCGTCGGTCGACCTGCTTTCGCTGCCGGACCAGAAGCTCGACACGGTGTCAGTGCTGGAGGTGACCCGCGCGGTGGAGGCAGTCGTCGCCCGGGTGCGCCCCGCCGTCGTGTACACGCATTTCCCGGGCGACGTGAACGTCGATCACGGACAGGTCGCGCGCGCCGCATGGACCGCCTGCCGACCGTACGTACTCCCGCGCCTGCGCCGGTTCGCGGTGTTCGAAACGCCCTCGTCCACGGAATGGGCCTGGCCGCTCGAAGGCAGCACCTTCGCCCCCACGCTTTTCGTGGACATCACGTCTACTGTGGATGACAAGCTCGATGCGATGGCTTGCTACGAAAGCGAGTTGCGAGACTACCCGCACCCGCGCTCGCTCCGTGCGCTGCGCGAGCGAGCCGCCTGCTGGGGCAGCCGGGTGGGCCGGCCGGCCGCGGAAGCGTTCCAGGTGTTGCGGGAGGTGACCTGAATGACGCACATCGTCGCGGACAGCGCGAAGCGGCGCGGTTGCGACATCGTCGTCGCGGTGGCGGCGCTCATCCTCCTGCTCCCGTTCCTCGTGGTGATCGCCGTGGGCATCCGGCTGACCAGCCCCGGGCCCGCGATCTACCGGCAGCGCCGGATGGGCCGGGACACCCACCCGTTCACCATCTGGAAGTTCCGTACCATGGTCGCGAACGCCGACCGCATCGGACCGGCGGTCAGTGGTGGCCGGGATGCCCGGATCACCACCATGGGCCGGTGGTTGCGAAGAATGCGTCTCGACGAGCTGCCGCAGCTGGTCAACCTGGCGCGCGGGGACATGACGCTGATCGGGCCGCGGCCCGAGGTCGGAAAGTTCCTCGGGTACTACACCCCGGCCGAACGACGCCTGTTCGCCGTCCGGCCGGGTATTCTCGGCCCCGGCGCGCTTTTGTTCGCCGCTGAGCAAAGCCGGGAACTGACCGCCGCCGACGATCCCGAGTCCTGCTACGTGACCCATCACCTGCACGCCAAACTGGCGCTGGACCTGGCGTATCTGGAGCGGCGGGGACTTCGCGCCGATCTGGACCTGCTGGCTCGGACCGCGCGGCTCCTGTGCCGCCCGGCCGGAGTCCGGTGAAGCCTGGCATGGGTAACGCACGAGCCGGGACGAATTCGGCAAGCTCCGGCCGTATCCACGCTCTGGGCACCGAAGAACGCAACCCCACCGTGTTCAGCGGCGAAGAGGGAATGCCCGAAGATGGTGGAGAACCAGGTCGTTGAACCGGTCGGCCTGCTCGTAGCTGCCCAGGTGGGCGGCGGGGCTGAGGACCTCGAAGCGAGCGCCCGCAACGCCGTCCGCGATCAGCTTGCCGTGCTCGGGCGGTAGCGACTTGTCCTGCGCACCGGCGATGACCAACGTCGGCGCGGTGACCTTCGCCAGGTCGGGTACCAGGTCCAGCCGGGCCAGCAGCCGGCAGCACGCGATGTACCCTTCGGCGGGCGTCGAGGCGGTCATCTCCCGCATTTCCTTTGTCAGAAGGGGATTCGCCTCGATCCAAGGCTGGGTGAACCAGCGGTCGATGCTGCCGTCCGCGATCGCGGCCATGCCTTGCGTGCGGACCTGCTCGATCCTGGCGCGCCACGCCTGTTCGTTGCCCGGACGTGCCGAGGTGAACGTGGCGGCGAGGGTACGGACGCGGCTGGGCTGGTGCTGTGCAAGCCAAAGGCCGGTCATTCCGCCCAGTGACAGACCGATGATGTGCGCGGCGGGCACATCGAGTCTGTCCAGCAGGGCGATCACGTCACCGCCGAGGTCGGAGATGGTGTACGGCGCGCGTGGTACCGGTGAGCGGCCATGGCCGCGCGTGTCGTACCGGATCACACGAAAACCGTGGTCCGTCAATGGTTTCAGCTGTGGATCCCACATGCGGAGGGTGCTGCCGATGGAGTTGGACAGCACCACGACCGGCCCGTCCGACGGGCCGTCGACTTCATGGTGCACGGCGCAGCTCATGACTGTCATCCTGTTCGCATTGCGCACAAAAGTTCTCTCCGGGAATCTACTTCGGGGTAGCAGCCGGCGCAAGCAGGCAACGGTCCCAGCCGATTCATTGGTCGTGCGTATCAATTGGGCGGAAACCCATCCTTGTCCTGACTCAATATCCGGTCGTACGGTGGCCGCAGCAGACGGAGGTGCGGCGATGGAGCTGCGTCACTTGCGGTACTTCGCAACCGTGGCGGAGACGTGTCATTTCGGCCGTGCGGCCCAGCGGTTGCACATGGCGCAGCCCGCACTCTCCCAGGCGATTCGTCAGCTGGAGGCGGAGTTGGGTGTCTCACTGTTCGCGCGCACGACACGGCAGGTGTCGCTGACGCCGGCGGGGGAGTTCCTCCTCGCGGAGACGCACCGGATCCTCGGTGCTCTCGACGAGAGTGTGCGCGGAGTGCGCCGCATCGCCGACGGCCGGCTCGGCCTGGTGCGGATCGGGTTCACCGGGACGGCGGCGTTCTCGCATCTGCCCGGTATCGCGCGCGCCGTCCGGCGGGAGCTTCCCGGCGTCGTGCTGGGCGTCCAGGGGGACCTGCTCACCCCGGAGCAATGCGACGGGCTGCGGGCCGGCCGTCTGGACCTCGGCGTGCTGCGCTCGCCCGCTCGTGGCGAGGACATCGAGTTGCGCACGATCGAGATCGAGCCGCTGATCCTGGCCGTAGCGGCGGACCACCCGCTCGCCACCGCGCACCACGTGTCCATAGTGGACCTTCAGGGCGCGGACTTCATCGGGTATACCAGCCGGGATTCGGTGGTCAACGACGCGGTTCTGCGTGCGTGCCAGGCGGCCGGGTTCGCGCCCCATCGGACGCAGGAGGCGGCCGGGACGGCGGTGTTGCTGGCACTGGTCGCGGGTGGGCTGGGCGTCGCGGTGGTCCCGGCCTCCGCGCGGGCGCTGCCGCTGGCGGGAGTGGTGTTCCGTGATCTGGCCGGCGCCGGGCAGGTGGAGCTGGCGCTCGCCTGGCATCGCGGTAACGACTCGCCGCTCGTGCGGGCGGTGCGCGACGTGATCGAGGCCGGCTCGTGAAGATCACCAGGATCGAGGCGATTCCGTTCGCCATCCCGTACCGCAAACCGCTGCGGTTCGCTTCGGGGGAGGTGCGCACCGCCGAGCATGTGCTGGTGCGAGTGCACACCGATGACGGGGTCATCGGTGTCGCGGAGGCGCCGCCACGGCCGTTCACCTATGGCGAGACGCAGGTCGGGATCGTGGCGGTGATCGGGCAGATCTTCGCTCCTCAGCTGGTCGGGCTGAGCCTCACCGATCGAGAGGTGGTGGCGGCGCGGCTCGGCCGGACCGTGGGCAACCCGGCCGCGAAGGCGGCACTGGACATGGCTGTCTGGGACGCCCTCGGCCGCACGCTGGACCTGCACGTCACCGAACTGCTCGGTGGCTATACCGACCGGATGCGCGTGTCGCACATGCTCGGTTTCGACGAACCCCCGGCGATGGTCGAGGAGGCCGAGCGGATGCGCGGTGAATACGGCATCACCACGTTCAAGGTGAAAGTCGGCCGCCATCCGGTCGGGCTCGACGTGGCCGTCGTGCGTGCCCTTCGGGAGGTGCTGGGTGCCGAAGCAGAGCTCTACATCGACGGCAACCGCGGATGGACCGCCACCGAGTCGGCCGTGGCGATGAACCAGATGGCCGATCTCGACCTGCTGTTCGCGGAGGAGCTGTGCCCAGCGGATGAGGTGCTGGGCCGTCGCCGGCTGGTATCGCGCCTCGACGTGCCGTTCATAGCGGACGAGTCGGCGGTCACCCCGGCCGACGTCACGCGAGAGATCCTGGGCGGATCGGCGACCGCGATCAGCATCAAGGTCGCCCGCACCGGGTTCACCGGTTCGCAGCGTATCCACCATCTCGCCGAGGGCCTTGGCCTGGAAGCCGTGATGGGAAACCAGATCGACGGGCAGCTCGGGACACTGTGCACTGTCACTTTCGGATCTTCGTACCGGCTCACCTCGCGGCGTGCCGGCGAGTTGTCGAACTTCCTCGACATGAGCGACGACCTGCTCACCGAACCACTGACCATTCAGGGCGGGGAACTGGCCGTCCGTCCGGGCGCCGGCCTCGGCGCCGAGGTCGATCCGGACAAGCTCGCGTACTACCGCCTGGACACCTGAACACGAGATCAAGGAGGATCCCATGACCGCCGCCCACCACCTACCCACCGCGGCCGGTTCCGGCGCCAGCGCCACCGAGCGGTTCAAGACCGATAAGTCCGGGAATGCCGGGGACACCCCGGCGGAGCGGGTCGATCTTCTTGCCCGCGAGGTCCTCGAAGCCGTGCACGCCACCATCCGCCGGCAGAAGGTCACCTACGACGAGTACAACGCGCTCAAGGCGTGGCTGATCGAGGTCGGTGAGGCCGGGGAATGGCCGCTGTTCCTCGACGTGTGGGTCGAACACGTCGTCGAGGAGGTGGCGACCGAACACCGTCAGGGCAACAAGGGCACCATCGAAGGCCCGTACTACGCACCTGATGCGCCGGACCAAGGGCACCGCGGGGTGGTGCCCATGCGGGAGAACGAACCCGGCACGCCCCTGACCTGGACCGGCCGGGTCATGTCTGTCGACGGCGAGGCGCTTCCCGGGGCAACGGTCGAGCTGTGGCAGGCCGACGCGGACGGGCTCTACTCACAGTTCGCCCCCGGCATCCCGGAATGGAACCTGCGCGCCACGTTCACCGCCGACGCCGATGGTCGGTTCGAGATCCGTACGATTCGCCCCGCGCCGTACCAGATCCCGACGGACGGGCCCTGCGGCAAGCTCATCGCGGCCGCAGGCTGGCACGCGTGGCGGCCCGCACATCTGCACGTCAAGGTGTCCGCGCCGGGGCACGAGCGACTCACGGCGCAGCTGTACTTCCCCGGTGACCAGCACAACGACGACGACATCGCGTCCGCGGTCAAACCGGAGCTCATGCTCGACCCACGGTCCCACGGTGACGGCGAGACCGTCAGCTACGACTTCCTCCTCGACAGGGCCTGATGCCGATGCTGTTCCACGTACGGATGGACGTGCACCTTCCGCCCGATCTGGACGAGGCTGTGCGTGCGGATCTCATCGCGCGGGAGAAGGCCTACAGTCAGCGGCTCCAACGCGCCGGGTGCTGGCCGCATTTGTGGCGCATCGCCGGAGAATACGCCAACTATTCGGTGTTCGACGTCGGGTCCATCGACGAGCTGCACGATCTTCTGGCCGGTCTCCCGCTGTTTCCCTACCTGACCGTCAAGGTGACCGCACTGGCCACACATCCCTCGAAAGTCGTTGCCGGATAACAGATTCTGTGTACAGCGGGGTGAGCCAGGGTGTCCTGGCGCGCCCCGCTTCGTCTATCGTGGACCGTTTACCGGAAAGATCGAAATGGTGGCCTGCGGTCGCGGCCGAAAATCTTCAATGAGTGTTGGCCATACTGTTGACTGGCCGTTTCGCAGCGCTCATACTCTTCACGTTACGTAAGTCAACTTTCACTATACGAAAGTAGAAGATGAACGCGAAGCCTCCTGTCGTGAGCTCGGCCCTCAAGGTGTTCGAGGCGCTGGAGCTGATCTGTCAAGCGCAGCAACCCATCTCGCTCGACCAGCTCGCTCGGTCACTCGAAGTGTCGGGGCCGACGGCGTACCGGATCGTCAATACGTTGATCGAGACGAACTTCGTGAAACCCCATGGCTATCGCCAGGGCTACTCGGCGACGATGAAGATCTTCGGCCTCGGCGCCCAGTACGCGGGTTCCTTCGAGTTTCGTGACGCGGCACGGCGCGCGTTCCGGCCCGTCGGCATGCGGTTCGCGGAAACGATCACGGTCGCGAAGGCGGACGGCTTCGAGGCGGTCTTCATCGACAAGATCCGGGCCGGCGCCAGCCTGGTGTTCTACTGCGACATCGGCCGGAGCCTCCCGCTGCACGTGGGCGCGGCCCCGCGCAGCATCCTGGCGCACCTCGGTGACGAAGAGTTCGAAAGCTACCTGCAGACCGACCTTCTCGCGCGTACCACCGAAACCCTGACCGACCCGGACGAGCTCCGGGCGGCGCGGGACCGGGCGCGCGCTGACGGGTTCGTGCTCAGCGTGGACGAGGTCGATCGCGGCGTGAGCGGCATCGCGGTCCCGATCCTCGACCCGGCCGGGCAGATCCTGGGCGCGGTGGCCATCGCGAACACCTCCAGCGCGTGGTCCGCGGCGGATCGCGCGGCGCGCGCGGAGGCGATGAAGGCGGCCGCGGCCGGTATGGCCGAGGCGATGGGCGGCGGCATGGCGAAGTCGGCGATCGGATGAGTACCGTGCCCCATGTCGTCAGTGTGGACGGTGCAGCCGTGGCAGCGCCGTACCTCTACCGCGTCGGCCCGCACGTTCCGATGGCCACCGCGGTGGACACCTGGCAGCCGTTCACACTGCGCACCCTCGACGCCTCCGGCGACCAGGTCCGGCCGGGCACCACGGCCGACGGTCTCGACGTCGACCGGCTGTTCCCGGTGTCCGGTCCGATCGAAATCTCCGATGTTCGCGCGGGCGACCGCGTCGGCATCGGTATCGCGGACATCCGCTGCGCGCCCGTCGGTCACGTGTGGACGCGCCCGGGACTGGGCTTCGGCAACCCCGGATGGTTCGACGTGCGGGAGCTGAAGATCCAGCCCCCGCTCGTCCTCGACGGCGCCGGGCTCGAACTGCCCTACCGTGTCCACGCGGGAACGCTGGGCGTGCTGCCGGCGGCGCTCGCTCCCGCCCGGACCCTCGGGCCCTATGGCGGCAACGTCGACATCCCCGAGCTGGGACCCCGTTCCATGCTGTGGGTGAGCGCCGCCGTCGACGGCGGCGGAGTGTTCGCCGGTGACGTGCACGCGGCGATCGGCGACGCCGAGGTCTGCGGTACCGGTGTCGAGACATCCGCCGAACTCGACCTCGTCGCGGTGCGCGGCGATTGGCAGGCCGTGAATCCCGCGGTGATGACCGAGGACAAGATCTGGCTGCTCGGTATCGGCACGACCTTCGAGGACGCACTCTCGGTGGTGCTCCCGGAGGTGACGGTGGCACTCGCGGCCGAGCTGAACGTGCCGGAGAGCCAGGCCTACCTCTTGTCCTCGCTCATGCTCGACATCCGGCCCTGCCAGGTCGTCAACCCGCTCACCAGTGTCGCGGTGTCCCTGCGCGGGGACCTCGACAAATGCCTGGTGCCGCCCCAGGCGCACCGGCTTTTCCACCAGTTCCTCGAATCGACTGTGAAGGGGCATTGATGCTGACCGCCGAACAGAACGGGCTGCTGACGCAGACCGATGCCGGTACGCCGATGGGCGAGCTGATGCGCCGCTACTGGATTCCGATCACGATCGCCGACCGGATCGTCGCGGGCGGGGCGCCGCTGCCGATCAAGATTCTCGGCGAAGCACTTGTCGTGTTCCGCAGCCCGAGCGGCGAGGCCGGGCTGATGGCCGAGTCGTGCCCGCACCGCAACGCCTCGCTTGCCTTGGCGCGCAACGAGGATTGCGGACTGCGCTGTCTCTACCACGCCTGGCTCGTCGCACCCGACGGCCGCGTGCTCGAAACGCCGCCGGAGCCGCCGGAGGTGAACCTGTCGGACAAGTTCAAGCATCCGGCGTACCCGTGCCGCGAGGCCGGCGGCATCGTGTGGGCCTACCTGGGCCGGGAAGAGGCGATGCCCGAATTCCCCGAGTGGATCTTCGAGCCGTACGACGACGACAAGATCTATGCCACGAATGCCTTCCAGGACTGCAACTGGCTGCAAGGCCTGGAAGGAGATCTCGACGCCCAGCACGGCCCGTACCTGCACTACACCGACGACGAGGCACACACCCAGGACGGCCTGCAGAACCGCGCCAACGAGTACATCCACGACCAGCGCCCGAAGGTCGCGGCCGCCCGCCGGCCGTGGGGCCTGCAGACGGTGTTCCGGTACCTGCACAAGGACGGCAAGGCCGCGACCTACTGGATCCACCCGTTCGTCATGCCGTTCTTCACCTTCTTCGAGAGCAACCTGCTCGACACCGAGGGCGCGCTGATGCACGCCTGGGTGCCGGCCACCGACGAGTCGCACTGGGTCTGGTCGGTGCTGTTCTCCGAGAGTGCGATGACCGACGACTACCTGGAGTTCGTCGACCGCACTCGCGGGTACGGGATGACGGACCCGGCGAACAACTGGCGCGTCACGGCGTTCACCGGTGAGGGCGTCGGGTACGAGCAGGACCGCGCGCTGATGGCCAGCGGCAGGAGCTTCTCCGGGATCGAAGGCATCCTGCAGCAGGACCTCGCGATCCAGTACAGCATGGGTCCGGTCTCGGACCGGACCCGCGAGCACCTGACCTCCGGCGACATCGCGATCGTGCAGGTGCGCAAGTACCTGCTCGACACCCTGGCCGCCGTCGGGGACGGCGAGCCCGCGCCGGGCACGAAACCCGGTTCCCAGGAGGGAATCGTGTTCGAAGCGCTCACCGCGGAGCCGGACGCCTCGATGCGGGAGCTGGCCGCGCGATGACCACCCAGGTTCCTTCGGCACGCGAACTGGTGATGCTCACGACCCGCCTCGAACGACTCGAGGCGGAGTCGGAGATCCGCCGGCTCGTGTCCACGTATCACTGGGTCAACGACACCGGATCCGCGTCCGGTGCCATGCCCGGCTGGACGGACCTGACGGTTCCCGCGGGCGACGGAACCGGCCAGGCCCGGCTGAAGGACCTGCAGGTGACCAATGGCGCGGCATGGTCAGGGCTGGGACTGTCCGCGGCTTGGCCGTCGTCGGCAGGCATAGCAGCCGATGACGGCACCCCCCGGCCCGGGTACATGCCGCGCATGATGCACTTTCTCACCAACGAATGGCTCGAAGTGGACGGAGACACCGCCTGCGGCCGCTGGTACTGCTGGGAACCCGCGATCGTCCACATCGGAGGGGAGCTCACCCCGATCCTGATCGCGGGCCGCCTCCGGTGCGAGTTCCGGCGGGAGAGCGGAATCTGGCGATACGCCGCGACCGAGTTCGAGGAAGTGTTCTCGACGCCGTATCCCGCTCCGGGCTGGGACCACGTTCCCTATGGTCCGGCGAATACGCGGAAGGCAGGGAGCTGAATGTCCATGACGATGACAGGTCCGGCCGCACGGATCCGCGAGCGGAAGAGGCCTTCGCAGAACCTCGGCCGGTTCGTGCTCCGAAGGCTGCTCGCCGCACTGCTGACGCTGTTCGGCCTTTCCGTGGCGGTCTTCGCGCTCGTTCAGCTCCTGCCGGGCAACCTCGGCCGCAGCATTCTCGGCCAGTACGCCACGGACCAGCAGGTCGCGGCGCTGAACGCGAGCCTCGGCGTGGACCGGCCGTTCGTCACGCGCTACTTCGACTGGCTGTCTGGTTTCCTCACGGGCAACTGGGGGATGTCCCAGCGTCTCGGGGTGCCCGCCCGCGAGATCGTCCTCGAACGGCTGGCGCACTCGATCGTGCTCGCCGTGGCCGCGCTCGTGGTGGTGGTGCCGGTGGCGATCGCGGCCGGTGCGTTCGCCGCCCTGCGCCGCGGCCGGTTCGCCGACCGGACCATCTCGATCCTCGGTGTGTCGCTGATGGCGATCCCCGAGTTCGTCAGCGGCGTGCTGCTGCTGGTGATCTTCGGGGTCTACCTGAAATGGTTCCCGGTGCAGTCGGCCGTTCCGTCGTGGAACCCGGTCGATATCGTGCACCAGCTGGCGCTCCCGGTGATCCCGCTCTGTTTCATCCTGTTCGGCTACATCGCACGCATGATGCGGGCCACCACGATCGATGTGCTCGACCAGAACTACACGCGTACGGCGACGCTCAAAGGCATGCCGATGCGCCAGGTGTTCTTCCGGCACGTGCTGCGCAACGCGATCCTGCCGGCGATCACGGTGATCGCGGGTCAGGCGGGCTACCTCGTCGGTGGGCTGGTCATCGTCGAAACCTTGTTCTCCTATCCGGGAATCGGGAACTTCGCGTACGAGTCGGCCAAATTCCACGACGTCCAGCCGCTCACCGACAGCGTCGTGCTCATCGGCGCGACCGTGCTGGTGATCAACCTGATCGGCGACGTGCTCGCGGTGTGGGTGAACCCGCGGATCAGGCGAGGAGGCAACCGATGAGCGTCACCGCGATTCCCCCGGCCGCGGATGAGGTCACCGCGGACGGCGGCCCGGGATCACCGGGCCTGGCGCGTCGTCTGTTCGGCAAGGCCACGGTCGTGGCCGGCGGGCTGTTCGTCGTGTTCTGGACACTGATGGCGGTCGCATGGCCACTGGTGGCGCCTTACGACCCGGGCGCGACCGACGCCGGCGCCGTGCTCGCGCAACCCTCGGGCGCGCACTGGCTCGGCACCGACAACCTCGGCCGGGACGTGCTGTCCCGGATGCTCGCCGGCGCGACCAGCGTGCTCACCGTCGCCCCCGCCGCCACGCTCGTGGGCCTGGTGCTGGGCACGGCGATCGGGCTGACCGCGGCCTATTTCGGCGGCTGGTGGGACCAGGTCATCATGCGGCTGCTGGAATCGGTGCTCGTGGTGCCGGTCATCCTCATCGCGATGACCGTGCTGGCCCTGTTCGGCACCGCCCAGCTCAACGTGATCATCACGGTGGGCATCCTGTTCACGCCCCATGTGGCGCGCACCGTGCGCTCGGCCGCCGTGGTGGAACGCAACCACGACTACGTTGCGGCGGCATGGCTGCAGGGCCTGCGCGCCACGCCGATCATGTTCGGCGAGATCCTGCGCAACATCACCAGCCCGATCATCGTCGAGGCCACCGTCCGGCTGGGCTACGCGATCTTCGTCGCGGCCGGGCTCGCGTTCCTCTCCCTCGGCGTCCAGGAGCCCTCGCCCGACTGGGGCCTCACGATCTCACTCGGCCGCCCCTATCTGCAGACCGCGCCGTGGATGGTGCTCGCACCGGCGATCGCACTCGCCACGCTCGTCGTCGCGGTGAATCTGCTCGCGGACGGAATCAAGGAGGTGCTCGAGGGATGAACGCCGCATTGACGGTGTCCGGTCTGACCGTCGGCTACTCGAGCCGCGGCCGGCTCACCGAGGCTGTCACCGACATCGGCTTCGAGATCCCCGCCGGGGGCCGGGTCGGGCTCGTCGGTGAGTCCGGCAGCGGCAAGACCACGGTCGCCATGGCGATCCTGAACTACCTGCCGCGCAACGCGACGATCCTCGGTGGTGCCATCGAGTTCGACGGCCGGAACCTGCTCGAGGTGTCCACAGCGGAACTCACCGCGATGCGCGGGCGCCGGATCGCGGCCGTGTACCAGGACCCGGGATCCTCGCTCAACCCGACCATCCCGATCGGGCGCCAGGTCGGTGAGGTGTTCGAACTGCATCTGGGCATGGACCGCCGGGAGTCCCGGCAGGCGGCCGTTGCGGCCCTGGACCGAGTCCAGCTGCCGTCGCCGGAACGAGTGGCCACGCGCTACCCGCACGAGCTCTCCGGTGGGCAGCAGCAACGCGTGATGATCGCGATGGCACTCGCCGCGTCCCCGTCGCTGCTGCTGCTCGACGAGCCGACGACCGGACTGGACGCCACCGTGGAAGCCGGGGTCATCGAGCTCATCGAAGAGCTCTCGCGCGACACCGGGACGGCGCTGCTGATGGTCAGCCACAACCTGCCGCTGGTGCGGCATCTGTGCGAGGACGCGGTGGTCATGCGGGCCGGGCGGGTCGTGGAGGCCGGGCCGACGGCGACGCTGCTGCGGACACCGGGCGAGGAGTACACGCGCGGGCTCGTGGCGTCCGTGCCCACCAGGAGCCATCGGAAGTTCACGAACGTCGTCCGTGCCGCGGGCGAAGCCGCCCGGGAGGTACCGCCGCGCCGGCTGGACGAGATCGCGGCGCTGGCGGATTCGGAGGACATCGTGTTGTCCATCAAGGACCTGGTGAAGAAGTACGACACGAACGAGGGTGTTGTGCACGCGATCCGCGGTGTGGATCTGGACATGCGCCGCGGCGAGATCCTGGCCATCGTCGGGGAATCCGGCAGTGGGAAGTCCACATTGGCCAAATGTGTGGTCGGGCTCGAGTCGTTCTCCTCGGGCTCGATCGTCCTCGACGGCACCGAGATGCCCCGCAATCACCGTCGCCGCGACCGGTCGGCCGCGGCCCGTCGTCCGACGCTCGTCTTCCAGAATCCGGAGACCTCGCTCAACCCGACGAAGACGGCGCGCGCGGTGCTGCGGCAGGCCTTGCGCCTCGGCGGCGAGGACCCGGCGAAGGTCGACGCGATCGGGGCCGAGACCCAGCTGACCGAGCGGCATCTGGACTCGAAGACACGCCGGCTCTCGGGCGGGCTGAAGCAGCGGGTCGCGATCGCGCGAGCCTCGGCCGGCGGGCCGGCCATCGTGGTGTGCGACGAACCGGTGTCCGCATTGGACGTTTCCGTGCAGGCGGGCATCCTCAACCTGCTCGCCCAGCGACAGGCCGAGGCCGGCGCCTCGTACCTGTTTATTTCCCACGACCTCGACGTCGTGCATTACCTCGCCGATTCGGTGGCGGTGATGTACATGGGCGAGATCGTCGAACGGGGCACCGCCGAGGCGGTCTTCGCCGCGCCACATCACCCGTATACGGCCGCCCTCATGTCCGCGTCCGTCTCGGCCGAGGGGGAGCGGATCAGGCTCCAGGGGCAGGCGCCCAGCGCTTACCGCGAATCTGCCGGCTGCATCTTCGCCGGCCGGTGTCCCGTCGCACTCGACGACGGCAGCTGCAGCACCACGACGCCACCATGGCGCGAAGGACCGGGGGAGAAGCAATACCGGTGTCACCGCACACCCGAGGAGCTCGTCCTCGAACCTGCTGTGCACCCCGCGGTTCCGTCCGGCTCCTTGTGATCAAAGGAATCAAGCATGAGTGACACTCCCTTCCGGGCCTCGTTCACCTCGCGGTTCGACCGTCGTGGTTTCCTGCAGCTGAGCGCGCTGTTCGGTGCCGGTGTGGCCCTTGCCGCCTGCGCACCCGGCGGCACGGCCCCGACCGGCGCCCCGCCGGCCGTCGCCCGCCGGGGCGGCACCATGACGGTCGGCATGCCGAACCCGACCGGGCCGGTCGACCCGGTGACCATGACCGATATCGGCGCCGTGGACACGGTGCTCGTCGCGGCCGAGTACCTGACGTTCCCGAAGGCCGACGGCACACTGGAAGGACGACTCGCCACCGAGTGGACGGCACAGGACGCGCGCACCTGGGTGTTCAAGCTCCGGCCGGGCGTGACCTTCCACGACGGCTCCCCGATGACCGCCGACGACGTGGTGGCGACGTTCGACCGGATCACCGATCCGCACGGCGGTTCCGCCGGTCTGCAGAGCCTCGGCGGCATCCTCAGCCCTGGTGGCACCACGAAGGTGGACGACCACACGATCCGGTTCAAGCTGGACCGCGGCTACGCGGAGTTCCCGTACCTGGTGTCCGCCTTCGCCTACAACACCGCGATCCTGCCGAAGAGCTACCGGTCCGGTGACTTCGTCAAGGGCGGCATCGGGACCGGCCCGTACGTGCTGACCTCGTACCAGCCGAACGGCCGGGCGCAGTTCAGGCGCAACGAGAAGTACTGGAACCCCGACGCCGCCTACCTCGACACCATCACCGTTCAGTACTTCTCGGACAGCAACGCGCAGGTGCTGGCGATCCAGACCGGCGAGGTCGACCTTGTGCCGTCCGTCGAGCCCTCGGCGTTGCGCACGCTCAAGGGCGCGGCCGGCCTGGTCCAGCAGCAAGCGCAGTCGGCGTCGTTCCAGACGCTGCAGATGCGCACGGACATCAAGCCGTTCAACGACAAGCGGGTCCGGCAGGCCCTGGCGCTGTCGCTGGATCGTACCCAGTTGATGACCGCGCTGATGGACAACAAGGCGACCCTGGGCAACGACCATCTGTTCGCGCCGACCTTCCCGTCCGCGAACCAGATCGCCGCACAGGTCGAGCAGCGCAAGCGGGACTTGGCCCAGGCGAAGCGGCTGCTCGCCGACGCGGGGCATCCGAACGGCCTGCAGGTCACGCTGACCACCGCGCGGGTCTTCGAATGCGTCGACCACGCCACACTGGTCAAGGACATGGCCAAGGAGGCCGGCTTCGACATCGCCTTGAACATCATGACCGCCGAGCAGTACTTCGCCTCCGGCGACAACTCGCCGTGGCTGACCGTTCCGCTCGGGATCACCAACTGGGGTTCGCGCGGCAGTGCCTCGCAGATCCTCGAAGCCATCATCGTGTCCGGCGCGCCGTACAACTCGGCCCACTACTCGAACCGGGCGCTGGACGACCTCATCGCGCAGTACGACAACACCACCGACCCCGCCGCCCGCACGAAGGTCGGCGCCTCCATCGCGCAGGTGCTGCACGACGACGTGCCCAACTGCGTCTCCTACTTCAAGAACCAGGTGCGGGTGTCTGCCCCGAAGGTCGGCGGCGTGCCGGCCGGACCTGGCGATTTCCCTGATTTCACCAAGGTTTTCGTGACGGCCTGACCTTCCCGGCACAGTAAGGAACCCGAGTTTTCCGATGCGATTCATTCGATTCAACGGACATGGCGGCAACGAGATCGTGAGCCTGGAGGAGGGCCCGGACCCGGTGCCCGAACCCGGCCAGATCCTGGTCGCCGCCCGGTACGCCGGCGTCAACCCGGCCGACGTGCTGCAGCGAAACGGCGGCTACCCGGTGCCCCCGGACGCCCCGCAGGACATTCCCGGTCTGGAGGTCTCCGGCGAGGTCGTCGCGGTCGGCTCGCGGGTGCGCAGGTGGGAGGTCGGTGACCGGGTGATCGGCATCGTCGGTGGCGGCGGCCTCGCCGACCGGGTCCTTGCGCAGGACCAGCATGTCTGGCGTTCGCCTGCCGCCCTCGGCCCGGCGCAAGCGGCGGCGTTGCCGGAGGCGGTCCTCACCGCGTTCGACGCGCTCCGCCGCGCACGCGTGGGCCTCGGCGACGTGGTCGTCGTGCGCGGGGTCAACGGCGGCGTCGGGATCGCGGCCTGCCATCTCGTCCGCGAGCTCGGCGGCCGGGCCATCGGGATCGGCCGGTCGGAGGCCGCGCTGCAGCAGGTCGCCGCCCTCGGCATCACGGTAGCGCTCGCCGCCGGGGCCGCCGAGGTCGTGGCCTCGCTGGGTAACGCGTCCGCGATCATCGACCTCGTCGGGGGAGAAGGGGTCGCCGAGGACTTGTCGTTGCTCCGGCCCGGTGGCCGGATCGTGGTGGTCAGCACTGCGGGCGGGCTCACCGCGCAGGTGCCGCTGAACCTGTTGATGGGCAAGCGGGCCGACCTGATGGGAACCGTGCTGCGCGGTCGCTCGAACGCCGAGAAGGCGCTTCTCGTGGGCGATCTCGAGCACCGCCTGTCCGCTGTGCTCGGCGACCGCGTCTCGATTCCCGTCGACCGGGTCTACCAGGCCGAAGAGGCCACCGCCGCGTTCGACCGGCTCGGTGAGCCCGGCAAGTTCGGCAAGGTGCTGCTCGACTTCGGTGCCTGACGTGCCGGAAGGGAGAACTGTCATGCCAACCGCACCACGCCGGCTTCCGGTCCTGGTCCGCGGTGCCACCTGGCTGGCCGACCGGGTGATCGGACTGGACCTGGTCCCGGTCGGCGGCACGTCGCTGCCGCCGTGGGAGCCCGGTGCCCACATCGACGTCGTGCTGCCATCCGGCTTGGTGCGGCAATACTCGTTGTACGGCAGCGGTGACGACCCGGCGCTGTACCAGATCGCGGTGCTGCTGGAGCCGAACGGGCGTGGCGGGTCCAAGGAGGTCCACGGCACCGCGCTCGTGGGCAGGCAGCTGGAGATCCGGCCGCCCCGCAACCATTTCGGGCTCGTCGAGGCACCCGCGTATGTGTTCGTCGCCGGCGGTATCGGGATCACCCCCATCCTGCCGATGATCAGCGCGGTCGCGAAGGCGGGCAAGCCGTGGACACTGGTCTACGGCGGCCGGACGCGAACGAGCATGGCGTTGCTGCCCGAGCTCGCCTTGGTGCCCGGTGGCGCGGTGGATGTCCGGCCGCAGGACGAACGGGGCCTGCCCGACCTCGCGGCGCAGGTCGCGCGGGCCCCGGACGGTGCGGCCTTCTATTGCTGCGGACCCGAAGGTCTGCTGCGCGCCATGTCCGAGGTGACGGGGGCCGCGGGCCTGGCCAAGCACTTGCATGTCGAACGCTTCGGCGCCCCCGCCAGCACACCCCCGGCGGCCACGCCGGGGGACTCCGCCCAGTTCGAGGTCGAACTGCGGACCAGCGGGATCACCGTGACCGTGCCGCCCGACCGGTCCGTGCTCGACGTGGTGTCCGAAGTGGTCCCCACGGTGATGTCGTCGTGTTCCGAAGGGTATTGCGGCACCTGCGAAACCCGGGTGCTGGAAGGTACCCCGGACCATCGTGACTCGCTGCTCTCCGACAGCGACAAGGCGACCAATGAGACGATGCTGATCTGCGTGAGCAGATCACGCTCGCCGAAACTGGTACTCGACCTTTGATGTGGATCGGGATGACAAGTCAGCGCGGGGCGCATTCCCCGGTCCGATCGCTGCGCAGTCGTCCTTGTCCCACAGCAGGACTGATCGACGGTGGCCCACTCGACCGGGACGATCTCTGAGACCGGGGTGTGCGGCCATCTCACCGGAGTGCACCCCGGATGCTGTGGGTGTCCGCCTCGCGCGGCCGGGTGGAGCCAGCGGGGAAAGAATTTCCCCCTACGAACGAGGGCGTCCGGCCGGACCGGTGCGGCGGTCACCGCGTGGCGGTCACCGAGTAGACCGGCAATGCCTCGTTGTTCGACGTGACGGTCTCCAGCATGTCGACATGGCTCTGGATGAGGTCACGCATCGGGGCCGGCACGGTGTGCAGGCGTTCTTCGACCACGTCGTGGCACACGGTGATTTCCCAGGCCGCGTCGTGCATGCCCGTGGTGTCGATGGTGCGCGGGCCGGACGCCTGCCACCCGGTCTCTTCGAGGACGGCGAGCAGCCGCTGGCAGGAAAAGGGGGTACGGACGTTGCCGTCGCCGCGTTCGCCGGTCGCCTCGATCATGCCCTGGATCTGGACCGCGAGCAGGTGCGCGAGCTGGCCGTGCGACGTGGGACGCAGGTCCCACTCGGCGAAGCCCAGCTGCCGCGCCCAGGGGCGGACCCGGGCGAGTATGGCGCGCAGCTGGTCGAGCGAGGCGAAGTACCAGGAACACTGCGAGAGCACGACGTGGTCGAACGTGTCGTCCGGGAAGGTCTCGGTGAGCACGTCGAAACCGAAGCGCATGTCGATACGGTCGCCGAACGGGGTGGCGCGCAGAAACTCGGCGGACTCGCCGAGCGTGATCGGGGCGCCGTAAGCCGGATCGGCGATGTCGACACCGGTGACCTGGCCGCGCTCGCCGACGGCGGCGGCGAGCACGGCGGTCATGTCGCCCTGCCCGCAGCCGATCTCCAG
The DNA here is from genome assembly GCF_003600245.1 of Amycolatopsis panacis. Lineage (NCBI taxonomy): Bacteria > Bacillati > Actinomycetota > Actinomycetes > Pseudonocardiales > Pseudonocardiaceae > Amycolatopsis > Amycolatopsis panacis. Next base: position 21,182 of record NZ_QZFV01000078.1, on the reverse strand, counting down.
CACGCGGTCGCCCGGCCGGATGTCCCAGCTCTCGACGAGTCCGGCGCGGAAGCGGGTCTGTACGAGCTGAATGCCGGGGCTGGCCACGCCGGCGGCCATGGCGTGCGCGACCGCCGCCACGTCGATCAGGTTCATGATCATCACTGTAGTGGGACTGGCCAGTGATTTAAGGTCAGCGTCGCGAACCAGCCGGTCTTGGATCACGACTGCCGAGCTGTGATCGGTGCCCAGGATCCCTCTGCTCGCAACCCGGCCCCCAGAGCAGCGCGCCGCTCACCCGTCCAGCAACGCACGGACCGTCGCTGCCTCGTGTGCGCCGATCCGGGACAGGTCCGCCCACGCCTTCTCCCACGCCGCGCGGGCGCCCGGCAGGTCGCCGGCCGCGGCCAGGTGGCGGCCCAGGCTGAGTACGGACTTTCCGCGCCACCGAGGGTCGCCTGAGGCGTCGAGGTAGGCCACGCCCAGGTCCAGGTGGGCGCGTCCGGTCGCTGGGTCGCCCAAGGCGAGGTGGATGTCGCCGAGCAGGACTTCCGCGCGGGGACCACCTCACCGTCGCGCTGGACCCGGCCACCGGCAAGACGCTCTGGACACGCAAGGCCTACAGCGGCGCAAGCGTCCACGGGGACACGCTGGTCGGCGTCGACTACACCACGGCCGAGAGTTACAAGGTCCAGGCCCTCGCGCTCGACGTCGTGACCGGGCAGCAGAAATGGATCGTCCAGTCCTCCCGTTCGCTCGCCTTCGTGTCCGCGGACCCCGCCCTGGTCGTGATCAAGCAGAAGAACAATGAGCACGGCGACTCGTTCCTGGTGTTCCTGGACCCCGCCACCGGCGCCGAGAAGGCCAGGCTCGCCGGCCCGCAGAGCGTCTTCGGTTCCTCTCCCGACTACGGGGACTGCTTCTACGACGAGCAGTCCGCGCTGATCTGCGGCTCGGACGGCGTGCTGACCGGCTATGACGCCGCGACCGGGCAGAAGCTCTGGAGCCTGCCGGACAAGGCCACCAACCGCGTCGCGCCCGACGTCACGGTCGCCTGGCACGGCCTCCTCTACGGCGATACCCAGGGCGGCAAGCCGATCGCGCTCGACGCCAAGACCGGCAAGGACGTGTCCACTGAGGTCGGTGTCACGCCGTGGTGGGTGAGCAAGTACGCGGCCATCGGTGTTTCCGACAGCGGCGAGCCCATGGCCTACCCCGTCACGAAGTAGCGGCGTGAAAGCGAGTCGAGGCTGAACGCCGCGTTCAGCCTCGACTCGCGGTCCGCGGGCACCCGCGTCAGTGGGGCTGGGTGAGGTCTCCGGGGCGGAAGGCGCCGACGGTGGCCTCGACCGGCGCGTCGAGTTCGGCTTTGTGCGTCCGGGGATAGCTCCAGCGGATGCGGGCGAGCGAGCCCGGCCCGGTGTAACCGCGTTCGTAGAAGATCTGACCGCTGGAGTCGTAGCCGGAGATGGCGTACGTGGTCCCTTCGACCTGTTGATGGGTCACCTGGCCGCCCTTGGCGGCGGTGTCCCGCGCCGTCTCGCCGAGGATGTCCTGCGCGGTCCGGGAGATGTTGCTGCCCCACACGGTGAGCGTCGCACCCAAGCCGGCGTTGGTGTACTGGATGCCCTCACCGTTCGCCGGGCGATACGGGGCGGCGGCGTAGCCTTCGGGCACGAGCGTGCTGAAACCGAAGCGGGGATCGGTATACGTCTTCCCGCTCGGCCGGGGCGGAGCCGACGACGAAGGCGGCTGCCGGTCGAGCATCGTCAGCAGTTGCGGCTGGAGGAGGTCCTCGGCCTCGGCATAGGGGAGTGTCACCGTTTCCTGTCCGGACGCCATGTCGCACCCGAGTTCGTACCACTTGATCACGAAATCGACCCCGGTCGTGGTGAACCCGATGTCCGCGCGCGGCACGTGGTCGCCACCGCCGGGACGCTTGGCCGCGTCGATGGAGACCTGGTCGCCCCCGTAACTGCCGATGGCCGGCGTGCGGCAGAAGCCGTTTCCGGTGTGGGGGCTCAGCCGGGAGGTCAGCGTGTCCATTCCGGACGCTGTGCGGATCCCGGGCCGGAACACGTCCTGTGGCCCGAGCACCTTGCCGGTGGCCAGGTCGACGGTGACCGTCTCGGCGAACTGCCAGCTCGAATGCGCGATCACGGCCGAGTCGAGCGTGTGCTCGTAGCGGACGGACAGCAGGCGCGGCGTCTGCAGCAGCACTTTCGCCGTCGTGTTCGCCTTCAGTACGTCACCCCGGTCCCGCACCATGCCCAGGATGTCGCGGTCCGCCAGTTCTTGCCGCAGGCTCTGCAGCCGCTTGTCGATGGGTGCGCGCAGCGTGCCGTTGAGGCGTTGTTGCGCCGCGGCGTCCGCGTGGCCGGAAACCTGGGGATACTGCAGCGAGTAGGTGATGGGCAGCGCGGAATCCTGCCCGGCCGCCGTCTGCATCGTGACGGACAGCGCGGCTTGCGGTGGCGGGTCGTCGTTGCCGGAGAAGATCCAGAGCCCGCCGGTGACCAAGGCGGCGATCGCGAGGACCGCGACGAGGATCTTGCCCACGGTCGCCGCCACCACGCCCGTTCCGGTTGTGCCCGCCGCGGTGACCGGTGCGGCGGCAACGCCCCCGGTGGCCAGCAGCGCGAGTGGAGTCAGCGCGGTCAGGGCGCCGACCGCGGTGGCGAGCCGCTTCCAGCCGCGCCGCTCCCAGTCCTTTCCATACGCTGCGCGGGCGGTCGCTTCGAGTTCGGCCACGAACGCCTCCGCGCCGGCCGGCCGCCACGCCGGATCCTTGGCCATGCCCCGGGCGATGAGCGGACGCAGTTGCCCGGGCACGGCGTCGAGCGGCACGAAGGCACGCTCGTGCAGGGACCGGAGCTGCTCGGTGGTCTCGGCTTCGAACGGCAGATGTCCGGTGATGCACTGGAAGAACACCGCCGTCGCCGCGTACACATCGGTCGCGGGGATGCCCGGCCGGCCCGCCCACTGCTCCGGGGCCATATAGGACGGCGAGCCCGCCGTCAGTCCGCTTTGGCCGTCCAATGTGGCCAGACCGAAGTCCACCAGCTTCGACTCGCCCTCGCGGGAGACCAGCACGTTGCCGGGTTTGTAGTCGCGGTGCACGACCCCGGCCCCGTGCGCCGCGGCGAGCCCGAGCAGCGAGCCTTTCAGGATCGCCAGCGCCGACTCCGGCGCCAGCGTCTTCTCCGCGGCCAGCAACGCTCGCAGCGACACTCCCGGGACGGCCTCCATCACCAGGGCCGCGCCCTGCGGCGCTTCGATGAACTCGAACAGCCGCACCACGTGCGGGCTCACGACCCCGTGCAGCAGCCACGCTTCCCGCCGGAACCCGTCCAGGATCCGTGCCTCGGTCAGAAACTCACCATGCAGGTACTTGATTGCGACAAGCCGTCCCGAGCCCTCGTGCTTCGCGAGCACGACCCGGCCGAACCCGCCGGTGCCGAGTACGTCGACCTCGCTGAATCCCGGCACCTGCCACGTTGCGCTCACAGCGCATCATCAGATCACCAACCGGGGACCCGTGCCACCGAAAAGGACGATCTCGCCTAGCAATCGCCTCACACTCGCTTGTGCTCCGGATCGCGCGCGCGGCCGGGCAGCAGCCCGGCGTCGTAGAGGCGGTCGCGGGCCGAGGTGATCGCCTCGGGCGTGGTGGCGTACACGCGGCCGTCCTCGCGCAGCCGGTCGATCACGCCGACCGCGTCCAGCGCCCGTTCGTGACCCGGGCGGATGCCGGACAGCAGCACGGTGATGCCGCGGTGTTCCAGGCGCTCGATCGCGTCTCGCAGAACCAGCGCGCCGGTGCCGTCGACCGCCGACACCCGCGACATCCGCAGGATCACGACACGGACGTCGGCGACTTCGGACAGTTCCAGCAGGAACTGGTGCGCCGCGGCGAACAGCAGTGGCCCGTCCAGGCGGTAGGCCACGATGTGCTCGGCCAGCAGCGCCTGCTCTTCTTCGTGGTGGTCGCCCACCTCCAGCGGGACTTCCTGGACCCGGGCGGCGCGGGCGACCGCGCGCAGTGCCAGTGCCCCGGCGACCACCAGGCCGACGATGACGGCGGTGACCAGGTCCAGCGCCAGCGTCGCCGCGGCGGTCAGCGCCAGGACCAGCGCGTCCCCGCGTCCGGCGCGGATCAGTGCGCGGACCGACCCGGCCTCGATCATGCGGATCGCGGTGGCCAGCAGCACTCCGGCCAGTGCGGCCAAGGGAATCCGGCTGACCAGGGGCGCGGCGATCAGGACGATCAGCGCGAGCACGACGGCGTGGGTGAAGGCCGCGAGCCGGGAGCGCGCGCCGGAGCGGACGTTGACGGCGGTGCGGGCGATCGCGGCCGTGGCGGGGACTCCGCCGAACAACGGCGTGACAACGTTGGCCAAGCCCTGCCCGAACAGTTCGCGGTCGGGGTCGTGGCGTTCGTTGACGCTCATCGCGTCGGCCACGGTGGCCGACAGCAGGCTCTCCAGGGCGGCCAGGGCCGCGACAGCGACCGCAGAGGGCGCCAGCGTACCCAGATCGCCCAGGTGCAGGAAGGTCAGTGACGGTGCGGGCAGCCCGGCGGGCAGCGCCCCGATGCGTGTCACGGGCAGCGACGCCACCGCCGTGACGATCGTTGCCAGGGCAACCGCGATCAGCGAGAACGGGATCGCCGGCCGCCACCGCGCGCCGAGCAGCATCACCGCCGCGACCCCCACGGCCAGCCCGATCGCCGGCCAGTTCGGGTGGTCGGCGAAGGCCTCGAGCGCGCGGGCGGCGACCACCACGACCTTCTCGCCTTCGGGCGTCGGGACGCCGAGCGCGGCGGGGACCTGCTGGAGGGCGATCACCCCGGCGATGCCCAGCGTGAAGCCCTCGACAACCGGGGCCGGCACGTACCGCATGTACCGGCCGGCCTTGGCCACGGCGAGCACGATCAGCAGCAGCCCCGCCAGCAGCCCGACGGTGAGCACGCCGCCGGGGCCGTAGGTGTGCACAATCGGCACCAGCACCACGGTCATCGCGCCGGTCGGCCCGGACACCTGCAGGTTCGACCCGCCGAAGACCGCGGCCAGGACCCCCGCCACGATCGCGGTGACCAGCCCCGCTTCCGCCCCCAGGCCCGAGGACACGCCGAACCCCAGCGCGAGCGGCAACGCCACGATGGCCACGGTCACCCCGGCCACCAGATCCCGCCGCGGCGAGCGCCGCACCGTGTGCCAGTCCGCCCGCGAGGGCAGGAGCCCGCGCACCCGCCCTGCCACCGCCCGACGTCCACGGGGTGATGCCGCGGTCATCGGGCCGCCCCGTCCGGCGTCGCGGGGCCGTTTGCCGTGGTCAGGCCGGCGCCGCGCTCGACGGCCTCGGCCGCGCGGGGGACCGCTCTCTGTGCCTGTGCCGCTCGTGCGCTCGACCCGGCCACGAAAGCACCCACGGCTCACTCCTTACTTGCCACAAACCTTGCTTGACAATGTAATAAATTTCGCAACTCCTTAACTATCGGGGGTGGGCGTGGGACTGCTCACACCCGCCCCGGGTGGAACGGGCGTCGGCGGGGGAACGACCGTGGCGCGGCTGCCGCAGCCGGTGCGGACGCCGGCGAACCGAATGAAGCGCTCGGCCTTATCAGCGCGGTCTGGGGCATCGGAAAGATCGTCTGGTGCCTCTTCGCGCGGTACGGTCCGCCGCGGTGATCGTCGTCGGAGTCTGTCGTGAACGGCCGGAGGAATTCTCGAAGTGCCCACCAAGGAATCCGACGAGGTCAAGGTGCGGCTGGGAAGTCGCTTCCACCGGCTCTTCGGCGCCACGCTCGTGTCGGCGATCGGCACAGGCATGCACGCCGCCGCGTTGCCTCTGCTGGCGCTGCAGAGCACCAGCAGCCCGGTGGCGCTGGGCTTCGTCACCATCGCCGCCGAGATTCCCTGGGTGCTGTTCTCGCTGCACGCCGGTGTCGTGGTGGACCGGCTGGACCGTCGGCGGGTGATGGTGGGGGCCGATCTGGGCCGGTTCGCCGTCCTGGTCGGGCTCGCGGTGCTGATTCTGGCCGCGCAGGTGAACCTGGCATGGCTGGTAACTGCGGCATTCCTGCTGGGTACGGGCCAGGTCTTCTTCGACATCGCCGCGCAGTCGGCCATTCCCGGCCTTGTGTCGCGGGATCCGCGGAGTCTGGCGACAGCGAACGGGCGGATCGTCGCGGCGGAGAGCAACGGTGAGGATTTCGCGGGGCCTCCGCTCGGCTCCGCGCTGTTCGGCGTGGGGACTTTCCTGCCATTCCTCGGCAACGCTCTCTCGTTCGCCGCCAGCGGCCTGCTGATCTTCTCGATCCGGACCGACGTCCGGGCGAAGGAAGTGTCGCGCAAGAGCGTGCGGAGCGAGATCGTCGAGGGCGTTCGGTGGTTGTTCGGGAACCGGACCCTGCGGGCGTTGGCGACACGGGTCCGTTTACCTACTGTGGTGCGGCAGCCGGTGTTGGACTCGTATGGCCGGTTGTCGAGGGTGCCGGATACGGGTGAGTTGGAGAAGATCGACGTCCAGTGGGCGGACAACCGGAAGGTAATCGACCGGGTGGGTGCCTGTCTGGGTGTGGAGTTGCAGGATGGGTTGTCGGCGTGGAAGTGGGGGGTGCGTCGGCCGGGGTGGGAGCGGTTGCTGGAGCGGGTGGAGTCGGGTGCGTCGGACGGGATTGTGGTCTGGCACACCGATCGCCTGTTCCGGCAGCCGCGTGACCTGGAAACGTTGATTGAGCTGGGTGAGCGCGGGTTCAAGGTGTATTCCGCCCATGGTGAGCGGGACCTGGCCGATCCGGACGACCGGTTCATCCTGCGGATCGAGGTCGCGCACGCGGCCCGCTCGTCGGACGACACCTCCCGGCGGCTCAAGCGGCGGTTCGCGACGTATCGGGAACAGGGCAAGGACACCGGGGGCAAGCGCCGGTTCGGGTTCCCGGGCCGGGACACCCGGTGGGAGCCGGGGCCGGGTGAGACGAACGCGGATCGGCCCCATGTCAGCGCTGAGCAGGTCGAGCGGGCGGGAGGACGAGGTGATGCGGAAGCTACGACGACCGTGCGGCCACTCCTGAGAGGCGTAACGACCGTTGGCGACGGCATTAAATAGCCCTCTGACCAGCGGGTGATAAGCGCAGCCGGCGGCTAATCACCGGGGCGGTCGCCCTTGGTCAAGGCGGCGGGATGCGCGCTCATCGCCGCCCCTGTGCCCCCGTCCCTGCGTACCGCCTGTCCAGCCGTCACCAGATGAACAAACCTCGCTAGAACCTCTCTCCCGCTGGTTGCCGGTGGAAGCACATGTGGCCCAGCTCACGGCGGGTGCGGACGCTCACAGGGGCAATCTCTGCATTGAGCGGACAGTTTGTCGCCGAGTGGCTACTGTCGGTGCGAAGCTAGACGCCCACGGTTTGCGTGTAAGGGGAGGCTGTAGTGGCAGGGCAGGACGGCGCGTTGAACGCCGCGAAATTCGTCGTAGCCGACGCGGGAAGCGGAGGCGCCTCCGGCGGCGGGTCGGCTGGCGGCGCTTTCACGCTTGACCGGGACGCCATGACAACCGAACTCGGCAATCTCCGCAAATTGCGGGGACGAATCCAAGACCAGCTGAGTGCTGCAGCTCCCATGTGGTCGATTCAATCTCCGGGCAACGATCCAGCTTCTCTGCGCAACACCGACGCCTGCAACAAGTCCGGCCTTGCCTATAGGGATTCCCTGGTTCGACAGCGCGACTTCGTTGGCATCTTCATTGAAAAGATCGAAAAGGCGCTCGGATTACACGAAACAAACGATGAGCAAGCTGCGCATACCGTGAATGCCAAGGGTGATGGAGGCCGCTTCTGATGGCGGGGGTCTCCAGGTTTGGCGGTGTTGCGGCATTGCTCGTCGTCACGTGCGCGATGGCAGCGTGTTCAACAACCACGGCCGGTATACCTGAGCCAGGTGCGACGTCGTCGCCAGCAAGTGCCGACCCAGCGGTCCCGAAGGTCGATCACCCTCTGCCCTCGTCGCTCATACAGGGTGATCCATGCGCCGTCCTTACCTCTGCACAGGTCGATAGTCTATTCTCGAACACACCCACGCGTAGTCCGCAAAAGGATACTGGGGTCGCCAAATTCTGTTCTTGGCACGATCTCGAACGTGGCTCGCAGGTCGCGATTCAGCTGGTGTATGCGTGGAAGCGCGGCCTCACCGACGTATACGCAACTCAGGGGCGGGGCGGGTTATTCAAAGTACTGGCCCCGGTTCAGGGTTATCCAGTGGTGGCTTACGGTCCGCGCGACGACCGCTCAAAGGGGTCATGTGGCGTCGCAGTGGGAATTGCGGACAACGCGGCTTTTGAAGCCGACGCAACGGTTGCCAGCTCTGCAGTAGGTACGGGCGATCCGTGCGAAGACGCGCGGAAGGTTGCGAATTTGGCGGTCACGACGTTGAAGGGGACCGCGTGATGTCTGGTGGTCCTGCTGAGGGTTTGAAGTTGTGGATGGAGTTGCAGCAGAAGGAGGGCAAGCTGATTCTGCCTGGTGAGCTTGTGCGTCGGGTGAAGAACGGTCCAGGTCTGGGCAGTTTGGGGCATGCCCAACAGGTGAGCATGTCGCAGGCTTCGGAGCAGCAGGGGATCGAGTCGGATACGAGGGCGATCGTGGCCCGGTTGGAAGCTGCGTGGTCCGGGCAGAGTGGCGACGCGGCCCGGGGCGGGCTGCAGCCGCTGGCTGACGTGTCGATCTCGTCATCGTCGGCGCTGGGCGCAGGCCAGAACACGCTGACAGATCAGAGTCATGCGTTCCAGTCCGCTCGTGACTCGTTGCAGGAGGTGTCCGACTTTCCTCCGACGCGGGATATCGTCGACCGGGCGACCCCGTGGGACACCGACGCTGAAGACCAGATCAACCAGCGCAACGCGGCAGTCGAGCAGAACAAGCGGATCTATCAGGGCTTTACTTCGACCAGCGATGGGCACGCGCAGGTCATGCCGACCAAGTACGGCCAAATGCCAGATGCGCAAGGTGACTTCACGGTCGGGAACCCATCTACCGCAGCAAATCAGCAGGCGACGAGCGGTGGGCACTCGACGTTCCAGCCTCACTCGCCCGGCCAGGATGGTCGGCCACAGCAGCCTGGCCAGGGCAGTTCGTTCGTCTCGCCGCCCGCGCCGGGCCAAGGCGGAAGCAGTCACGGGCCGGTCGGCACGCAGGTACCTGCTGCGCGGGGAATCGGCGGCGACGGCACGCACTCGGCGGGCTTTGTCCCTCCAACTCCGCCCGGCGCGGGTGGTGGTGACCCGACGCGATTGACGCCTGTCGGTCCGGGCGGGGGCGGGTCGTCCTACGGTCTCGGGACCGGACCTGGTGCGGGTTCTGGCTTCGGCGGCGGTTTCGCCGGTGGCGTGCCCGGTTCGGGAGAACGGGGGACCGGTGGACGAGGACCGGGGACGCCCGGGGCAGGTCCGCGTGCTGGCAGCCCTGGTGGGCCGGGACGGTCGACGGGTTCGGGCCGGTTCGGCGCGGCGGAGGAGCCAGTGTCACGGGGCGGGGCAGGCGCGGCCGGTGCGCGTGGCGCGAACGGCATGCCGATGGGTGCCGCTGGGGCCGGGAAGGCCAGCAAGGAGGAGGACAAGGAGAAGAAGTCCGCCTCGTATCTGCTGGAACCGGACCCGAACGCGTTGTTCGGCTACGACGGTAAAGCCGTCCCGCCGGTGATCGGCAAGTAGCGGGCTACCGCGCATGCTCATTGAGGAACCGGTGACGGTGCCGCGCGTGGCGCTGGCCAGGGCGTGGGAGTGGGAACAGATCGGTGCGGCGCATCCCGTGCTCGGTGTGGTCGAGTGGTGGATGGAGGACGGTGCCGCACGCACGTTCGATGATCTGGTGCGGCAAGTCCTGGCCGAGCCAGGGTTCTACGACTTGCGTCGGCAGCGGCTGACCGGGGATTTCCGTGACGTGCTGTGGGGAATCTCGACTGCGGACGCGGAGTGCTACCGCCTCTCCGGTGCTCGGGACGGACACACTTCCGCCGCGTTGGCGGTCCTGACCGGACGCGCAGGGTTGCTGATCACTGTGGACGATGACCGGGCCACCTTGGTGCGCATTCCGGCCAGGCGGTTGTGTCGTGCGGTTGTTGACACCTTGCCGAACGCCCGTCCGGCCGCGATCGGAGAGATCAAGGTACCTCGCGCGGAGTACGGCGCGGGGCCGGTGTCCGAGTCCTACGACTTGGACACGACCAGCGATTACACCGCCCCCGACGGGGCCGAGCAGGTCCGCGCGTTGATGGCCGCACCCCGCAGCGCGATGCACCAGTTCTACGTGGCCAGCCGCGCGCGCCGGAAACGCTCGTCAAGCTACCCACTGACTGCGGTGGACACGGTCGACCACGGCCGGGTCCTGACGATGCTTCAGAACGGCAGCGACGGTCACGACATCATCTCCTGCGGGCCAGGCAGCCGCGACTACATCACCTCTGCCCTTGACAACACGATGCGCGGACTGGACGACTGACCTCAGCAGCCAGGCATGCTTACCCGAGCAAGGCGCGCTAGCCGCCGCAACTAGCGCGCCAAGCCGGATTTCCGGAGCAACCGAGCCTGTGGGAACGGCTGCGGGCTCAACCCGCTGGAACAGCCAGGCGACTTCCTGCACATCACAAGTAGGTAAACAATCCAGCTGTCGCCTTGGCGACGGTCACCTGTCTCAGCAACGTCGCTGTCACGGCTCAGTTCGCGATGCTCGCGCTGCTGGCCAAGGAGGTTCTCGAACTTCCGGATTTCGGTTTCGGCCTGTTGCTGACGGCCACCGCGGTCGGCTCGACGGCCGGGGGACTGGCCGCCGCAGCCGCCAGCAGGCGATTCGGTCCCGGTGCGGTGATGCTCGCGGGCAAAGCCGGCGTGGGTGTGGCCATTCTGGTTCTGGGACTTGTCGCCGATGCGTGGGTCGCGGCCGCGATGATGATGGCGACCGGTGCGCTGATGACGGCGGAGAAAGTCGTGGTGAGCACCTTGCGCCAGCGGATCGTGCCGGAGGAACTCCTGGGACGGGTGCTTTCCGCCAGCAGGATGGTGGTCATGATCGGCGGGCCGGCCGGTGCGGCACTCGGCGGTGTGCTCGCCGGCTCGTTCGGGGTTCAGGTCTCGTTCGCCGTCGCCGGTGTCTTTCTCATCCTGGTGGCGCTGGTCTTCTCGCCCGTGCTGAACAACCGTGCTCTGGCGACTGCGGCATCCGGGTAGATGAGAGTATTTCTCAGTTTGTGGTGTGGGGCTCGGGAATCAGGGACAACGGTCCCCGATGAGTGTCCCTCGAATCGGTTGATTACGGCGACGGTCCGGGTGGGGATCCCTGTGCCCCAAGGGAGTTACGCGGCGCCTCGCTGGGATGGCCGCATGTCACTGAGGATGTGCGGGTTCGCGGCATTCGGGAATGGTCGATTCGGGAAATGCGGGATCGAGCGGAATAATCCGATGGTGCGACGGCGGTGCGATTATCGGTATCCGGCCTTCGGGAATTGGTGATTCGGGTGAATCTGCCGTGGGCGCCTCGACAGGCGACCGGCGCCGCGGGCAGCATCCGAGTGTGCCCAACAAGATCGCGATCGTCGGTGCGGCGTGCCGGTTTCCCGGTGGGGCTGCCGATCTGGACGGCCTGTGGGCGTTGCTGTCCGAGGGGCGCGAGGCCGTCGGCCCGCCACCGCCGGACCGGTTCGATCTGGCGCAATACCAGGACACCAACCAGATGCGGCCGGGCAAGTCCTACACCTTCGCGGGCGGCTACCTCGACGATGTCGCCGGGTTCGACGCGGACTTTTTCGGGATCAGTCCGCGCGAGGCGCTGAACATCGACCCGCAGCAGCGGCTGCTGCTGGAACTCGGGACGGAGGCGCTGGATGACGCCGGTATCGATCCGCGGTCGCTGGCGGGATCGGACACCGGGGTGTTCGTCGGGGCCTCCGTGATGGACTACGCGGGGCAGATGATGGTGCCGCCGTCGATGATCGGACCGTACTCGAATTCCGGGCTGGCGCTGTCCAATACGGCGAACCGGTTGTCGTATCAGCTCGATCTGTGCGGGCCGAGCCTGAAGGTGGACACCGCGTGTGCGTCGGCGCTGAACGCCGTCCATCTGGCGTGCGAGCATCTGCGGCACGGCGGGGGCCGGGTCGCGTTCGCGGCGGGGGTGAACATCCTGCTCAGCCCGATGTCGTTCATCGGGTTCGCCAAGGCCGGTTTTCTGTCGCCGACCGGGCATTGCCGTCCGTTCTCGGCCAACGCCGACGGGTACGTCCGTGCCGAGGGCGCGGGGTTGCTGGTCCTCAAGCGGCTGGCCGACGCGGTCGCCGACGGCGACCGGGTGCACGCCGTGATCGAGGGCTCGGGCACCAACAGCGACGGGCACACGAACGGGCTGGTGCTGCCGAGCGGCGAGGCGCAGGAAGCCTTGCTCCGGGAGGTGTACGAGCGGTTCGCGCTCGATCCGGACGACCTCGCGTACGTCGAGGCGCACGGGACGGGGACACCGATCGGCGACCCCGCCGAGTGCCGCGCGATCGGGCAGGCGCTGGGCCAGCGTCGGACGGGCGCGCCGTTGCCGGTCGGATCGGTCAAGGCGAACCTGGGGCATCTGGAGCCCGCGTCGGGAATGGCGGGGCTGTGCAAGGCGATGCTGGTGCTGCGGCACCGGGAGATACCGCCGACGCCGCACGCGAGTCCACGCAGCACGGAGATCGATTTCGACGGCCTGGCCCTGACCCCGGTGGAACAGGCACGGCCGGTCGGCGCCGGCCGGCTGGTGGGGGTCAGTTCGTTCGGCTTCGGCGGGACGAACGTGCATGTGGTGCTGGCCGCGCCGCCCGCCCCGCCGCCGAGCGCGCCGGGCGGGTCGCCGGTGCCGGTCGTGGTGTCCGCGCACACCGAGTCGGGGCTGGCCGAAGCGGTGTCCCGCATGGACGCGCGGCTGAAGGACTGTCCGGATTTCCCGGATCTGGCCTACACCAGCTGGCTGCGCCGGGGCCGCCACGCATACCGGCGCGTGGTCCTTGCCGCCACCGCGGAGCAGGCACGGAGCCGTCTGGCCGGCAAGGTCGCGCCGCAACGCGGTACCGAGCGGGGCCGGGTGGCGTTCGTCTTCTCCGGGCACGGGTCGACGTGGCCGGGCATGGCCGTCGATCTGCTCGACGCCGACCCGGTGTTCGCCAGGACCATCGGCGAGATCGACGCCGAGCTGGAGTCCGCGGCGGGGTGGCGGGTGGCCGACGAACTGCGCGCTGCCGAGCCACGGCTGCAGGACACCAGGGTGGTTCAGCCGGTTCTGTTCGCGGTGCAGGCAGGCCTCGCCGCGACGTTGGCTGGGCACGGCGTGGTACCGGAGGCGGTGTACGGGCACAGCGTCGGCGAGATCGCCGCCGCGTTCGTCTCGGGCGTGTACGACGTCGACGAGGCCGTGCGGCTGGTGGTCGCCCGCAGCCAGGCCCAGGCGAGCACGGCGGGCACCGGCACCATGGCTGCGGTCAACCTCGCCTCAGCCGAGGTCGCGGAGCTGCTCGCGCGCTACGACGGGCGCGTGGAGATCGCCGGCGTCAACAGCGCCACCGACGTCACGGTCGCCGGTCCCCGAGAGGACCTGCGGGATCTGGCCGATCGGCTCGCCGAACGCGAGGTTTTCTGCCGGGTGCTGGACCTCGATTATCCGTTCCACAGCGCGGCGATGGACCCGCTGTGGCCCGCGTTGCCGACGGCGCTGGCCGACCTGACGCCCAAGCCGTCTTCGGTCGAGTTCGTCTCCACGGTCACCGGCCGGCCGCTGGAGGGCGATCGGCTGGACGCGGAGTACTGGTGGCGCAATGTCCGCGAGCCGGTCCGGTTCGCCGCCGCGACCGATCACCTGGTGAGCACCGGGTACGACACGATCATCGAGATCGGGCCACGCCCGGTGCTGCAGACCTACCTGAAGCGGGCCGCGAAGGACGACGCCGTGCTCGCGGTACTGCCGACGCTGACCATGACCGCCCCCGGGCCGCAGGCCCTGCGTACGACGATCGAGTCCGTGCTGGCGGCGGGCGGGGTGGGGCTCGGCGAGGATTATTTCCCGCACCGTGGCCGGGTGGTGTCCCTGCCCGCGTACCCGTGGCAGCGCGAGCGTTTCTTCCAGGGCGACCGCTACAGCTGGAGCAGCGTGACCGGTGCGCCCGACCACGTGCTGCTCGGCACCCGTGCCATGGTCTCCGACCCGACCTGGCATTCGACCGTGGATCCCGCGCGGTTGCCCTGGCTGACCGGGCACCGGGCGCTCGGGACGCCCATCATGCCCGCGGTCGGATACCTCGAAATGGGCTGGGCCGCCGGCCGGCTCGCCCTGGACGGGCCGGTGGAGGTGCACGAACTCCAGATCCTCAAACCGCTGCCCGCGCCGGACGACGAGGACGTGCTGCCGGTGCTCCAAGTGTCACTGTCCGAAGAGGACGGTGTGCTCCGGGTGGCGACCCGGGCCGCGGACGGCGCGCTGTGGCAGACCCACGCGCGGGCCCGGGTGCGGCGCCGGGTGGCACCCGCGCCGCCGCCGCTGGATCTGGCGGCGTTGCGTGCCAGGTTCGCCGAGGACGGCGAACACGTCGACCACGCCACGCACTACGCCGACTGCGAACGGCTCGGCCTCGGCTACGGGCCGGAATTCCTGGTGATCACCCAGCTCTGGTCGCACGGAATGGAGATCCTGGCCGAGGTGGACGGCAGCCACCTGGATTTCACCGGCTTCCACGCGCATCCCGCCTGGACCGACGCGGCGCCGCAGCTGGCGGTGCAGCTCGGCCGGCTGGTCGCGGACCTCGTCTCGACCGAACATGCCTACCTGCCCATCGGGATCGGCACGGCGCGGCTGTGGTCCGAGCCCACGGCGACCGGCGCCGTCCACTGGCGCTGTCGCACCGTCTCGGACATCTCGGCCACTGCCGACATCACCATCACCGACGACGCCGGCACCGTCCTGGTCGAGCTGCTTGACGTCCGCTACGTGCGGATCACCCTGCCTGGCCGGCACACCGTCCAGCGGCAGCGGGTCGAGCTTCGCGCCGCCGCGCGTGGCCCCGCCCCACGAGGGAAGGTGGTTTACGCGCCGCCACAGGTCACGGTCCGGGTCGATCCGCGCCATGCGGAGTTCAGGCCACGACGTGTGGCGGCGACGGCCGCGTACGCGGCACGTGCGTTCGCGACCATCCTCGGCGATGCCGGTGCGTTCTTCACCGAGGACTTGTTCGCGGCCGGTGTGCGGCCGGAATTCACCCAGCTCCTCGACCTGCTGATGAACTTGGCCGCCGAGCACGGTCACCTGCAGTGGTGCGGTGAGTTCCAAGGCCGGTCCCGGTGGCTGTTACGGCCCGGCGCCGACCCCGCGTTCGCCGCCCTGATCACCGACTTTCCGGAGTTCGTCCCCGAACTCACCCTGTTCGGGCGCTGCGGGCTGCACCTGGCCGAGCTGCTGCGCGGCGAGCGGAAGGCGTGGGACATCGTCGTTCCGCCGCACGGCAGCGACAGCTTCGCCCACTTCCTCGGCCTGTCACCGATCCTGCGTCCCTACCACCAGGCCGTGGCCGAACTGCTCCGCCCGCTCGTGGACGCGTGGCCCGCCGACCGTCCACTGAGGATCCTGGAACTCGGTGCCCGTACCGGAGAGCTGACCGCCGAGGTGCTGCCGCTGCTGCCGCCGGAGCGCACCCAGTACCTGTTCACCGACGTCCTGCCGTCCTTCCTCACGCCCGCGGCGGCCCGGTTCGCCGCGTACGACTGGGTCGAGTACCGGGCGCTTGACCTGGACGCGCCGGACATCGAGCCCGGCAGCTTCGATGTGGTGATCGCCGGAAACGCGCTGCACCCGGTCAAGGACGTGCGGGCAGCGCTGGCCGCGATCTCCGACATGCTCGCCGACCACGGACGGCTGCTCGTCGTCGAGACCCACGACGCGCCGTGGATGGCGCTGCTGTTCGGTGTGGTCCCCGAGTACTGGTCGATGACCGATCGGCGATCCCCTCTGCTGACCGTGCAGGAGTGCCGGGAACTCCTTGCCGACGCGGGCTTTCTCCAGACACGGACCTGGTCGGAGGAGGGACCGTGCTCGGTGACGACGGCCACGCGCCCGGCCAGGACGGCGTCGCTGCCGCCACCGCAGCCCGCCACGCTGGGGGGCCGGGTGCTGGTCGTCGCGGAGAACGAGACCGAGGCCGGGCAGGCCGACACCCTGACCACCAGCCTGACGGAGCTGGGCGCCGACGCGGTCCGCGTCGCGCAGGACACCGGTCCCGACGGCTGGTTCACCGCGCCCGCGACCGACGTGGTGTTCCTGCTCGCCAACGCCGGAACCGACCCGGCCGACGCCGTCGCGGCGACCAGCCGCCGGTTCGAGTTCGCCCGAAGTCTCGCGGTCAGCGTCGCCCAGCTGCCCGCCGACACGACGGTGCGATTGTGGGTGATCAGCCGTCCCAGCGGCGTCAACCCCGCCCCGGAACGGCCGATCGCCCCGGTCGACGCGGCGTTCTGGGGTGCCACGCGCACGGTCGCCGCCGAATGCGGCACGCTGGGGCTGCGGCGGATCTCGCGGGAACGCGAGGTACCGATCGAGGACGTCGCCCGGGAAATACTGGACCCCGCCGCCGAGGACGAGGTGGTGCTCACCCGATCGGGTCGGTTCGTTCCCCGCCTTGGCGATCTGCGCCCCCGCCTGGAGGCGGACCCGTCCACTCCGTACCGGCTGGTCGTGGCGGACAAGGGAGCGTCGTACCGATTGGCGTGGGAAGCCGCGACGGCACCGGAGCCCGGCCCGGGCGAGGTGGTGGTCAACGTCCGCGCGACCGGGATCAACTATCGCGATCCGCTGATCGCGATCGGGATGCTGCCGGACTGGGTCGTGGCGGACGGGATCGCCGGCACCCGGCTCGGCCTGGAAGGCGCGGGTGTGGTCACCGCCGTCGGGCCGGACGTGACCCGGGTCCGCCCGGGCGACGAGGTCGCGGGCATGTTCCCCGGAACGTTCGACTCGCACGTGGTCGTCGACGAGGACCTGGTGGGAAAGATCCCGGCCGGGATCGGGTTCCTCGTCGCCGGCGGCGCGCTGATGGCGTTCGTCAGCGCCCAGTACGGCCTGATCCACCTCGCCCGGCTCGCACGGGGCGAGGTGGTGCTGGTGCACGGCGCGGCGGGCGGCGTCGGGCTGGCGGCACTCGAGAGTGCCCGCGTCGCCGGTGCCACGACCATCGCCACGGCGGGGACCGAGGAGAAGCGGGACTTCCTGCGGCTGCTGGGGGTCGAGCACGTCTTCGACTCCCGCAGCCTCGGCTTCGCCGCCGACGTGCTCGCGGCCACCGGAGGGCGGGGCGTCGACGTGGTGCTCAACTCGCTCGGCGGCGCGTTCATCGGCCGCAGCCTCGAAGTACTGCGCTTCGGCGGCCGGTTCGTCGAGCTGGGCAAGCGCGACATCTTCAGCGACCGGAACATCTCGCTGTACCCGTTCCGGAACAACATCAGCTACTTCGCGGTGGACGTCGATCAGCTGGGCCGGCATCGGCACGAGCTGGTACGCGGAGACTACGAACAGCTGGCCCGGAATGCCATCAGTACCTATCGGATGATTCCGCACCGGGCGTTCCCGGCCGGCCAGATCACCGAGGCGTTCCGGTCGATCCAGCATTCCCGCCACATCGGCAAGCTGATCGTCGACCACGCGCAGCGGCCACCGGTGCAGCAGGCGCCGCCGCCGGTCCCTGCGTTCGACCCGGACGGCACCTACCTGATCACCGGCGGCGCGAGCGGTATCGGCGCCGAGATCGCGCGCTGGCTGGCCGATCGCGGCGCGCGCCACCTCGCGCTGGTCAACCGCCGCGGCACGGACGTTCCCGGCGCCGTCGAACTCGTCGCCGAGCTGGCCGCGCACGGCGTCGAGGCGTCCGTGCATGCGGCCGACTGCACCGACGAATCCGCGATGCGGGCGGTGGTGGAAGCGATCGACGGCGCCCCGCTCCGGGGCGTCGTGCACGCGGCGATGGTGCTCGACGACGTCCTGATCTCCGACTTGACCCCCGAACGGTTCCAGGCGGTACTCGCGCCGAAGATGGCCGGCGCGCTGGTCCTCGACCGCGTCACCCGCGGCCATGACCTCGACCTGTTCCTGATGTTCTCCTCGGCCACCGCGCTGTTCGGCAACGCCGGGCAGGCCGCCTACTGCGCGGGAAACCTGTTCCTGGAAGCGTTCGCCCGCGCCCGCCGGGCCCGGGGGCTGGCCGGGCAGACGATCGCGTGGGGTGTGCTCGGCGAAGCCGGATACGTCGCGCGGAACGAGGAAGTCGCGCGGACCATGGTCCGCAGCGGCCAGGCGTTCCTGCCGCTGCGCCAGGTCCGGCAGGCACTGGACGAACTGGTCGGCGGCCCGGATGTCGCGGTGGTCTGGAGCCACGACGGGGAATTCCTGCGCAGGCTCTTCCCGCACTTGCGCAGCCCGCGGCTGGGCGAACTCGTCGGCGACGAGTGCACCGAGCGCGACGAGTACGACGACCTGGCCGAGACCCTTCGCCGCGCGTCGACCGAGGAGGCGATCGCGATCACCGCCGACACGATCGTCTCGACGCTCGCGGATGTGCTCAGCGTCGATCCGGAGCGGATCGATCGCAACCGGCCGCTGGACCAGCTCGGCGTGGATTCGCTGATGGCCGCCGAACTGCTCAGCAAAATGCGGCGCCGCATCGGGCGGGAGATTCCGGTCATGCGGCTGATCGCCAGCACCGGAATCGACGACCTGGCCCGCTCGCTGGTCACCTACTTCAAGGCCGAGGAGTCACCGTGACACCGATGTCCACCGCCATCCGGCATTTTCCGCTCTACATCGGCGGTGAACGGATCGATACCGAGGAACGGGCCTACGGCCTGAGCGTCCGCACGGTCCTGGACCCCGGCAGCCCCGACACGGTGCGGCTGCTGCACTTGCTGCGTGAGGGCAGTGAAGAGGAACTGCACGCGAATCCCCACGTGCTGTGCTCGGCCGCGCTGGCGGCACCGGAACACGGACAGGACGCGCTCCGCGCCGCCGCGGCGGCGGTACCGCGGCTGCGGGAGATCCCGCTGGAGGCCCGGATCGGCTGCGTCGAGGACCTGCACCAGGCCTTCCTGGACCATCGCGAGGAACTCTCGCACATCCTGCGGATGGAAGGCTGCCCGAAGCGACTGGCCGAGGCACAGTCGCACGTGCTGCTCGACCTCGTGCGGCCGGAGAGCCTGGCGCACGCGCGGTCCTTGCTGCGCCAGGAGATCACCACGCCCCGGCACACGATCGTGTTGCAGCGCCAGCCCGACGGCGTGGTCTGCATCGACCCACCGGCCAACACCCCGGGCACCGGGCTAATCGCCGCGCTCGCCCTGCTGGCGGGGAACGCGCTGGTCATCCGCGTACCGCGAAGCTGCGCCGGCTCGTTGAGCTACGCCCTCCACGAGATCCTCATCCCGGTGCTCGAAGCACACGGCCTCCCGGCCGGCGCGCTCAATGTGCTCTGCGGCGACTACGAGGTGCTGATGGAGCAGTGGCTGGAGAGCCCCCTGGTGAACTCCATCTACTACTTCGGCTCCAGCGAGCGCGGTCTCGCCCTCGAACGCAAGTGCGTGGCGCTGGGGAAAAAGGCGATCCTGGAACTCTCCGGCAACGACGGCGTGCTGGTGTGGGAGGACGCCGACCTCGACCACGCCACCGCGGCGCTGGTGGAGTCGTTCTACGGTTCCGGTCAGGGCTGCATCATCCCGAAATACGCCATCGCCCACCCGGCCATCGCCGACCGGCTTCTCGATCGGCTCCGTGCTGCCGCGTCGGCGTTGCGCCCCGGCGACCCCGAGCGTTCCGACACGGTGCTCAGCCCCGTCCTGCGCGCGACCGCGTTCCACCGCTGCCTGAGGGAGTCACTGGCCGCGGGGGCGGTGAAGATCTGCGGCGGCATCCAGATCGATCTGCGCGGCGAACCCGATCCGCAGGGGCTGTTCATCGAACCGACCGTGGTGCGCGTCGACGGCTTCGAACAGGCGGAGAACGTCGCGGCGGTCCGTGAGGAGACCTTCTTCCCGCTGCTGTCGGTGGTCGTGCCCGACGACGCCCCCGACTTGCTCGACCGCTGCATCGCGTTCCTCAACGCCAACAAGTACGGATTGCGCAACTCGCTGTGGACCGAAGACCCGAAGGTGATCGAACGCTTTTCCGTCGCCGTGGCCAACGGCGGACTGCTCAAGGTCAACGACTCGCACGTGGGCCATGTCAGCTGCCTGCCCGACTTCGGCGGCACCGGCCACAGCGGCGGTACCCACGGCGAACTCGCCTACCCGTTCCTGCGCACCAGCCGTCTGCAAGCGGTCGCGACCGCGACCTCCCGCACACACCCCTGGGAGGCCGCGGTCGGCGCGCCTTCCACGGAGTACTAGGCAACGCTCGGCAGATACGGCAACGGCCACACGAGGCCGTTCGCGGAAGCGGTGAACACGATGTCCTTCGGGGTGAACAGCGCGATCCCGAAGGCCTTGGTGAACGCGTCCACGCCCTCCTGGGTGGGCGTCACCGGGATATCGCTGGCCGTCATCTTCACAGGCTGGCTCGGCACCCCCGGCTCGATCGCCAGCTGCACCTTGCTCGGGTCGGTCGAATACAGCGGCACCTCGCCCAGCCACTGATCGTTCACCTTCAGGAACGCGTAAATCTTGCCGTCCGGCACTGAGCCGCGGATGCCCGCGATCTCCATCCGCGCCTTCGAGTTGGTCAGGACGGCACCACCGCGGGCGCGGCCCGAACCCTTCAACGGCCGCCCTGTCGTCGTACTGAGCAGATCGACCGTACCTGTGCCGTACTCGGGTTTCGTCTGGATGCCGACCACGGTCTTCTTGCCGGTTCCACCCATGACGGCGGTGGCCGGAGGGACCGCCTGCAGCACAATCTGCTCCTTCGCGAGCTGCTTGAGCGCGGAATCGGTCACCTGGAGCGTGCCGGAGCCATCAAGGTAAGTGAACGTCTGCTCGCCCAGCTTCGTGACCGCATCGCGGCCAGGCGTCGAGAAGAGAGACGTCGCCATTGCTCCACTGGCAAATATACGTCGAATGATCGCCATACACCCAGTGTCCGCCATTCTGCCGGATTTCCACCACAATTACCTCGAACGAAGGAGCCTGCCCACCCACCCACCCGGTGTGGCTGTGAAGGTTCCCTTCACGGCCTC